>DSBF01000457.1 GCA_011049495.1 Ignavibacteria bacterium | reverse complement strand
TTACTCCGCAAATTCTTAAAGAGAAAATAGAACAAATACTTAGTTAACCGTTTAGGGAGAAAAAAATAATGGCTCAACAAACAAGCATGATGCAGCTATTTGAAAAACTTGATGACTTAAAATCAGTTTTTATATACGGTCAAAAAATAATTCCTGTAATCCATAGTCTTTTGGATTTCATGAAAGATACAGTTCCTTTGCTTGAAAATATAAATAAATCTATAGCTGAAAGCACAACCAAAATTCCAAAAGCAAAACATCATATTCACGATGTTACAAATGCAACGGAACTTGCTACAACTGAAATACTGGACATAGTCGATACTATTTCCGATGATATAAAAACAATAGATAATAAAATAAATTCCGTTTTTGAAAAAGAAGAAATAAGAGCTTTACAATTTGATGAAATTATAGCCTTGTTAGATGATAAACCTGAGGCAAAATCCAAACTCGTTTCACTAAAAGAAGAGTTGATTTCACATGAAGTAATTAGATCTATACAAGAAATAATTTCCAAAATAAAAAATGATGCATACAATATTACAATTTCACTTCAGGTTCAGGATATTACTTCGCAGCAATTAGCGGCTGTTAATCACCTCATCGAATCAGTACAAGAAAGACTATCATCATTAATAATTACTCTCGGCGAAACTGAAATTAAAGAAATGAGAATAGAAAATGATGTAACTCCGGAAAATGTACATTTTGATCCGCAAGCTTCTTATAATAAAGAAACTTCCAGGCAGGAAATGGCAGACTCGTTGGTTCGAGAAAATTTAAATGCATCACAAGATGAAATCGATAAATTATTTTCATAAAACTATGAGCGAACAAAACAAATACGAAATGCTTCAAGACCCCGAAATGAAGGAAATAGTTGTTTCCTTTTTAGAAGAAACTAAAGAAATTTTTGAAACACTCAACAAAGATTTAATTGAGTTAGAGCAAAATTCGGATGATCTCGATTTTCTTAATCAGATTTTCCGGGCTTTCCATACTATCAAAGGAACATCGGGTTTTTTGGGTCTTGAAAAACTGCAAACCGTCACACATAAGTGCGAAGATATTCTCAATAAACTTCGTAAAGGTGAGGCTAAATTAAATTCCGGTTTAATGGATACAATTCTTGTTTCATTCGATACTATTCAAGAAATTGTAGCGTCCATCGAAAAAGAAAAAGCTGAAAATGTAGATATTACAAAAACTCTTGCTAACCTCGATAAGGCTCTTGCAATATTGGACGGGAAAGAACAGCCGGTTAAAACTAAGCGTAAGAGAAGCAAAAAATCGACTAAGGTCGAAAGTAAAATTGAAAATGTAAGTAAAAAGGAATTTCAAGAAGAAGAAATTCAAACCGAAGAAAATAATTCAGAACAAAATATAAAGAAAGCTCTTTCTCATACAAAGACAGATTCAACTATTCGAGTCGACGTTGAAAGATTAGATGAACTTCTAAATATAGTCTCCGAATTAGTATTAGGAAGAAACCAATTACAGCAAGTTAACAATCATGCATCAATCGGTTTTGAAGGGAGTCAAATTACCAGAGACCTTGCCGATGCAACAAAGCAAATCGACTTAATGACAAATGAACTTCAACTTGTTGTTATGAAGACCAGGATGGTAAAGATCGGCAAAGTCTTTAACCGTTTCCCGCGGCTTGTAAGAGATTTATCAAGAGAAACCGGGAAAAATATAAAACTTGATATTTTCGGGGAAGACACGGAATTAGACAAAACCTTGATAGAAGAAATAAACGATCCGCTTGTTCATCTTGTTAGAAATTCTATCGATCACGGTATTGAATCACCGGAAGTTAGAGAGAAGGCAAATAAGAATCCTCAAGGAAATATTATTCTTTCTGCTTCACAGGAAGGAAATAATATAGTAATTTCAATATCGGATGACGGCAAAGGTATTGATCCGGATAAAATAAAAAGTAAGGCAGTAGCCAAAGGATTAATAACGGAAGAAAGAGCAAAAGAACTTTCGAAGCATGAAACATTTAATTTAATATTTTTACCGGGCTTTTCAACCGCAGAAAATGTCACTAACATATCCGGGCGTGGCGTGGGGATGGATGTTGTTAGAACAAACGTTAGAAAACTTAGAGGTATAATAGATATTGAATCTGAAGTAAATAAAGGAACAACGGTAAAGATAAAGCTTCCTCTTACACTTGCAATTATCTCAGGTATGGTTGTTAAAATAGATAATGAAACGGTTGTTATACCGCTTAACTCTGTTGTAGAAGTTGTTCGCATGCACGTTGAAGATATTAAAACCATTAAAGGCAAAGAAGTAATAAAAGTCCGCGACGAAATCATTCCACTTGTTGATGTATATGAAGTGATGTACGGAAAGAAAAAAATAGAAGCTGATAGAGTTTGGCAAAATATAGTTACTGTCGGAATTGCCGAAAAACGATTCGGAATTAAAGTAGATAATTTAATCGGACAGAAAGAAATAGTTATAAAATCATTGGGGAATTATCTCGGGAATATTCATGGAATTGCCGGTTCAACAATTATGGGTGATGGAACCATTGTAATGATTTTGGATATCGGCGAGATTTTACATTTTATTTCTAATACGAAAAAACAATTTAATGAATAAGATAAGAACACTTATTGTTGATGATTCTGCATTTATGCGAAAGTCTCTCCAAATTATGCTGGAGAGCGATCCCGAAATAGAGATAGTTGATACGGCTCGAGATGGTGTTCAGGGCGTTGAATTAGTTAAGAAATTAAGACCAGATGTTGTAACGCTCGATATTGAGATGCCCAGGCTTGATGGTTTAAGTGCACTGAAACAAATTATGAATGAGTGCCCGACAGCGGTGATTATGGTTAGCTCGCTTACTTCTGAAGGAGCTGAAGCTACATTAAATGCAATGGAACTTGGGGCAGTAGATTTTATCCCGAAAGAATTATCGTTTGTAAACGTCAACATTGTTAAAATTAAAGAAGAGTTAATAAGTAAAGTAAAAACAATCGGGAGGCATGCAAGGCTCAAGAACAGGTTAAGTCGAATTACTAACAAACAACCTATTGAGGTTCCTGCAAAACCAAAGCAGTATGTAAGATCTATTCTTCCAAAACATATTTATTCGGCTATAGCTTTGGGAATATCAACAGGAGGTCCTTTATCATTGCAAAAAGTAATTCCTTTACTTTCGGAAAAAATAAATATTCCAATATTTATCGTTCAGCATATGCCTCCAAAGTTTACTCAATCGCTTTCCGAAAGATTAAACAGTATGAGTAAACTCAATGTTAAAGAAGCAGCACATGGCGATATTGTAAAAGGCGGAACCGTATATATTGCCCCCGGTGGAAAACATATGACAATTAAACTGGTTAACGGTGTGAAGAACATATATATTTCCGATGAACCAAGCACGACTTTACATAGACCTTCTGTCGATGTTATGATTAATTCAGTTGTGGATACTTACGGCAGTTCTACATTGGGTATAATAATGACCGGTATGGGTAAAGACGGTTATGAAGCGATAAAAAAGCTTAAAGAAATTGGGGGACAAGTAATTGCACAAGATGAAGAAACTTGCGTTGTTTACGGAATGCCCAAAGCAATTGTTGATGCCGAACTTGCAGACGCAATTCTTCCGTTAAATAAATTTTCTGAAACAATAAATAATTTGGTGGTTAGATATGTCTGAACTATTTAATGAAAGCACTTATAGAGAAGTTCTTAATACAAGTAAAACAAATTCAAAGAATGTTATTAAAAAAAGTGATATAAATTATATCGGGAATACTAAGATTGAGTTTCATGATGAACATGAAGACGGTGTTCAAGTACTTCTAAAAAAAGATGATAATGAACAGGTTAAAGAAATTAAATTTGTTTGTTCATGCGGTGAAACAAAAACCATTACCCTCGATTATAATGAATAATATTTTGCACCTGCACAATTTTAGCCACATTTTTTAACATTTCTTTCGAAAATTCAACTTTTTCTACACTTACCCTCTGGCATTAGAATTGACTTTTTATTAAACAAAAAAAGGTAATTCTGATGTCAAACAACATTAATCTTATAAAATCATTTCTGAATTATAGTGCCGATAAAAGCAAAGTTATTAATCAAAATATTGCAAATATAAACTCACCTGACTACAAAAGAAGAGACATTGATTTCAGTTCGTATTTACAAAAAAGTTTAAACGCTACATCGGAATTGAAAAATTCTAATAAAATAGTTCAGTCAACAAGCAAACCATCGGTTGACGAAAATATTTTTATTGAAGACCGTGGAGTAAATATAGAAGAAGAAATGGCTGAGCTTGCAAAGAACACAATCAATTTCAAATTCGCAGCCAAGCGAATTAGCGGATACTATAAAAATATTCAATCGGTTATTAGATCAGGAGGTAGATAATGGAAATCGGCGGAACATATAACAGCTTCAATATTAGTTCGAAAGGGTTATCGTTACAAAGAAAGAAAATGGATATCATAGCACAGAATATTGCCAATGCCGAATCTACGAGAACCGAAAACGGTGATGCATACAAAAGAAAATCAATTAAACCGATAGTAATTGAAAACTCTAACAAAGGCACACTTCCTCCTCAAAATCAAATAAGGTTATCAACCACTAAACCGGAGCATTTTACGACGGTAAACAATAATATGACTATCTCTGATAATAAATCTTCTGATTTGAAATTAGAAGTAGTCGAAGATAAGTCCTTAGGTGAGCTGATCTTTATGCCTAATCACCCGGATGCAGATCAAAACGGGTTTGTCGAATCATCTAACGTAAATATTATAAACGAAATGGTGGAAATGATTGAAGCAACAAGAAACTATGAAGCTAATCTTAAAGCACTTAACGCATCTAAAGAAATGATTAAAGATTCATTGGAGATATAGTAGAATGAAAATTACCACTAACAATATTGGGAATTATGCTCTAAACAAGATCAATGCAAAAGTTCAAGAAAAAAACATTGCACAGGAACAACCGATTGATGCCCGTATTTCTAACAAAGAAAAAGATTTTTTTACAGAATTGTATCCGTCAAAAAGAGATGAAATAATAAACTATCACTTCTACAGCAGATCCGGCGAAATGTCCGGCGTTGCTGTAGGTAAAAATCTTGATAGAAGGATGTAACATGAAAATTGAAGGAATGATTAACCAGCTTAAGATTGATCCCAATCAATTATTAAAAACAGAAAAACAAAAAGATTCCAAGTTCGATAATGTATTGGGATCATTTATTGAAGAAGTAAAAAAAAGCAATGCTGAATCCGTAAAAGCAACAAATGATTTTATTATTGGAGGAAATACTGAAATTCATGAAGTGATGATTGCGGCAGAGAAAGCTAAAACGGATTTAATGCTGTTGACAGAAATTAGAAACAAAGCCTTAGATACTTATAACGAACTAACAAGAATGCAAGTCTAACCAATTGTGAGTAAAGCAGAATGAATGATATTCTTGGCATTTTCAATAAACTAGCACCACAGCAGAAAATTGTAATTGGTATTGCCGGTGTTGCAACTGTTGTTTTAATGGTTGTTCTGTTCGGCATTTTGAATCAACCAAATTTTTCTACTCTTTATACTAATATACATGAAGATGATGCGGTTAAAATCATTGAACAATTATCAACGAAAAAAATTCCATATAAATTGGATAACGGCGGTCGTACCATTCAAGTTCCAGCCGAAAGTGTACATGAATTAAGATTAGAAATGGCGTCAAAAGGCATTCCCAGCAGCGGCATAGTCGGTTATGAAATTTTCGATCAAAGTACATTAGGCATGTCCGAATTTTTACAGAGACTAAATTATAAAAGAGCTCTGGAAGGCGAACTTGCAAGAACAATTATTCAACAGGATGGTATTGAGAGTGCAAGAGTTCATATAGTCGTTCCCGAAAAAACGGTTTTCAAATCAGAGCAGAAACCTACTACTGCTTCAATTGTTGTTAAACTAAGAAGCGGATCGGTGCTTGATAACGGCTCAATTAATGCAATAATTAATTTTGTTGCAAGTAGTGTCGAGGGTCTTCAGCAAAACAGAATTTCTTTAATGGATACACAAGGAAGACTCCTTTCGAAAGAAGTAAATGAAGAAAACAACACTCTCTCCACATCAAAACAATATGAATTAAAACAAAACATCGAAAACTATCTATCGAAAAAAGCACAAAATATTTTGGATAATGTGGTTGGTTTAGGCAATGCAATGGTACAAGTTGATGTTGACCTCGACTTTGACCAGGTAGAAAAAACTATGGAGTTGTATGATCCTGACTCCCAAATAGCAATAAGCGAACACACAAGCAAAACAGAAAACACCGGGTCTAACATGGTAGATTCTTCTGCTCAACTAAGTCAGAACAACACAACTAATTATGAAATCAGCAAAACAATCCAAAGAGTAATTCAAGCAAGCGGTACTCTTAAAAAATTAACAATTGCCGCGGTTGTTAATGAAATTCCCAAAACCGTTATAGAAGACGGGGTGACAAAAATTATTTACGAACCGAGACCGCAAGATCAACTAGTAAAGTTAGAACAGATAATAAAAAACAGTCTCGGTTATGATATTAAACGAGATGATAATTTTTCACTTGTGAATATTCCGTTCGAAACAAATTTTCCAACCGATTTAGAAATTGAAAATCAAGCAGTACCAAATTTGTTTGATTTCAATAATATGGACCAATTGATAAATATAATAATTGTAGTTACCGGAATTATTCTATCACTAATTGTGATAAGAAACCTGCTGTCAAAAATAAAGAAAGAAAAAATACTAATTGGAACAGTTAATCCGTCCGAGTTAGCAGACGGAACATCAGCCGGTTCAAGTTCACTTGACAGATTGGGAGATTCCAAGCCTTCACTTAGCCAATTGCAAACTCCCAAGAGGAGAGAACTTATTCCAATAGGTGACTTGGAAGATGAAATTTCAGATGAAGCTGTACTAAAAAAGAATCAGCAGGAAAAAATTGCTAATTATGTTTCCAAAAATCCAATTGACGCGGCTAAATTAATAAACTCTTGGCTGCATGAAGAATTAGAAGTTTAATTACAGGCAAAATATGCAAAGTAATTTATTACAGAAAAGTAACTTAAATGGGGCACAAAAAGCTGCAATTTTACTTATAGCTTTGGATGTTGACACTGCCGCCCAAGTGTTTCAATATTTGGATACTAACGAGGTTGAGCAGATTTCTGCAGAAATTACTAAAGTAAGAAACACTGCTTCCGGTACCGTTGATCTTGTTCTTGAAGAATTTTACAATATGGTAACCGCAAGAGAATATGTTCTTGAAGGTGGTCTGGAATACGCTCAAGCAGTACTTGAAAAATCTTTCGGTGTAACGAAAGCACAAGCAATAATTGAGAAAGTACAAAACTTAACAACCCTTAGAGGCTTTGATGTATTAAAAAAAGCTGATTCAACACAACTAATAAATTTCTTGAACAAAGAACATCCGCAAACAATAGCATTAATACTTTCACACTTAAGCCCTGATCAAACAGCAGCAGCATTAAGAGAACTTCCCGAAACACTACGAGTTGAGGTAGCTTATCGCATTGCTACTTTGGGAAAAATAGCTCCGCAAACATTAAAGCGTATCGAAAAAGTTGTTGACGAGATGGCGGGATTAACAATAAGTCAATCAATGAGTAAAATCGGCGGGACAAAAAGTTTAGCTCAAATTTTGAATAGATCAAGCGTAAGTTTAAGCAAAGAGCTATTGGAAAAAATATCCGAAAAAGATGAAGATGTTGCTTTCGAAATTAAAAGACTTATGTTCATGTTTGATGATCTTATTCAAATTCAGGATAAAGACTTACAAAAAATATTACGCGAAGTTGATAAGAAAGATTTAGTGCTATCATTAAAAATTGCCGATGAAAAACTGAAATCAAAAATCTTTTCAAACATGTCAGAAAGAGCAGCTACACTACTTAAAGAAGAATTACAATACATGGGCATGGTAAAATTAAAAGAAGTTGAATCTGCCCAGGCAAACATAATTGATGTAGTAAAAAGGTTGGAAGAAGACGGTGAAATTTCACTTAATATGAGAGGAAGTAGAGAAGAAGTTTATGTCTAACGTAATCAAATTGCAAAGCTCTAATAAGAAATTACAATTAAAAATTAACCAGGGGGTCGAGGATACTTTTAGTGATTTTGATTCTGCTGAAAAAAGATTAAATGAAAGACTAGAACTTGAATATCAAAAGGGTTATGAAGATGCTGAAAGAGAATTAAAAGAAAAATTGAACGCAGAATACAATACAAAACTGCATTCCGAAATAACTAAAATGAACGATTTGTTAAAATCAATTGATGAAGAACTAAAAAATTATGAAGAGCAATTTTCCGAGATTGTAATTTCCTTAGCTCTTTCAGTATCAAAAAAAATATTGCAGTATGAAATTGACAGAAACTCTCCCCTGCTTGAAAATATAGGAAGTGTAACTCAAAAAATGATTGGTGCAAGTTATCTTATTATTAAAGCGAATCCTGAAGAAATTCATCTGTTAAAAGAGAGATCTAATGAACTCTTTTCCGAAGGTAATTTTTCCAAAATAAAATTTGAAGAAGATATTCGCGTTGAGAAAGGCGGTTTTATTATTGAAAGTGATATAGGAAATATTGACGGACAAATTTCCTCTCAATTAAACGAAATAAAAAAAGCCATTGGTAATCTATCAATTATAAATAAAGAATAAATGACATCAATCCATTCAATATTGACAAACTTCAATACTGCCGTTGATAATATAGAAACTATAAAAGTACACGGTAAGGTAAAGGATGTTATCGGCTTAGTAATTGTTTCAACAGGTCCGAATGTTGCTCTGGGTGAAATATGCTCAATTGTTGATAGGAACGGAATCGAAATCTGTAAGTCGGAAGTTGTCGGATTCAAAGAAGGAAAAGTTTTATCAATAGCACTTGGTGAAGTGCATAATATTTCGCCAAGTTGTGAAATCAGATCTACCGGCGAGACATTTAAAATACCTGTAGATGAAAATTTACTGGGCAGAGTAATTGACGGCTTGGGTAGACCAATTGACGGTAAAGGACCGATAATGTCTCTTAATCATAGACAGGTTTTCCAACTGCCCCCCAACCCGCTTGAAAGAAAAAGAATAAAAGAACCACTTCAAACAGGGGTAAGATCAATTGACGGATTGTTAACAATCGGTAAAGGGCAACGAATTGGAATATTTGCAGGAAGCGGTGTTGGTAAAAGTGTTACTCTTGGCATGATTGCAAGAAATACAAATGCTGATGTTAATGTAATTACTTTAATCGGCGAAAGAGGCAGAGAGGTTCGCGAGTTTATTGAAAAAGATTTAGGTGAAGAAGGATTAAAAAGATCGGTTGTAATTGTTGCCACAAGTGATCAGTCTGCTCTAATTAGAATGAAAGGAGCTTTAATTGGTACAACAATTGCCGAGTATTTTAGAGATAAGGGTAATGATGTTGTTCTAATGATGGATTCTGTAACACGATTTGCAATGGCTCAACGAGAGATTGGACTTACAATTGGTGAACCGCCCACTACAAAAGGATACACTCCTTCTGTATTTGCAATTCTTCCTAAATTGCTGGAGAGAGCAGGTAACAAAGATGAAGGGTCTATTACAGGACTATATACCGTTCTGGTTGATGGCGATGATATGAACGAACCTATTGCAGATGCCGTTCGGTCGATTTTAGACGGACATATTGTACTTTCACGTAAACTTGCAAATAAAGGACAATACCCGGCAGTTGACCCTCTGCAAAGTGTTAGCCGTGTTATGCCGGATTTAGTTGATGGTGATCATCGTGAACGTGCAATGATATTTAATGAAATTCTTTCAACATATAATGAAGCAGAAGATTTAATAAATATCGGTGCATATGTTAAAGGTAGTAATCCCCAGATAGATCATGCATTAACAAAAATAAACGCTTTGAGAACTTTCTTAAAACAAGACATGGAAGAGAAAGCCTTGTTTGAAGAAACTCTTGCAAGACTATATAAAATCATTGAACAACCGATAGGTGTATGATGGCTCGGTTCAATTACAAATTTCAAGCTATTGAAGACATAAAAGAGAAAATAAAAAAGAATTCTCAGAAAGAATTTGCGGTTTGCCAACGTGCCGTTGATGAAAAAATTTCCGAAATAAACTTCATTCAAAAACAAATTGATGAGTCATACATAATAAAAGAAAAATTAACACCTCAGGAGATGATATTTCTCGAAAAATATAGGGAATCTTTGAACAACCGGCTGGATGTTAATAAAAAGGAACTTATGGTTCTAGAAGAGGAAAAAAACAACAAACTAAGAGTTTTAGTTACGCATCATCAAGAACATAAAGTTTTTGAATTACTTAAAGAAAAAAAACTTGAGGAATTTACAAAGGATCAGCTAAAGACTGAAATGAAAATAAACGATGATATAGCAAATCAAAAATTTAACAGAAAAGAAAAGTGAAAAATATAATAATATATATAACCGCATTCCTATTTGCATTTTTTGCAGTAACTCTTGGCATTATCTACCTAAACGCAAATTACCAGAATATTTTTGAGTTTGATTTCACAAAAATTGAAATTGAACAAGATTCGCTTCAATTAGAAAAAAACCAATATGCCTTGGATTTCCAAACAATTAAAGATTTTTTCAATAATGAATTCCGAAAAAACATACTTGATTCCTTGAAGGCAAGTACAATTGTAAAATATGATACTGTATACCAAGAGATACTGAAAGATAATGCCTTGCTTGACAGTATTAATACTCTTCAAAGAGAACTAACCAGATTAAGATCGGAAGTTGCAAATTCAACTGCTCTTGCAAATAAAATCGAAGAAAAAACCGGGCAAATTAGTGAAGAGTGGATTAAGCAAACGGCAAAGTTGTTTGAGTCGATGGATCCTAAAAATGCTGCTAAAGTAATTAAAAATTATTCCGATAATGAAGCAAGAGAGTTGATATACTCTATGAAAAAGAATAAAGCAGCAGAAATATTAACTCATTTAGATCCCAATTTTGTAAACAGAATAACTAAATCTCAAATATGATCTTTAATCCATTATTTATTGATACGGAAGCCAAACAAATTCACCATATTGGTTCTGGCAACTCAAGCAATTCTTATCTCTTTCGCGATATAATTAAAGTTGCTAAGAATAATCAACTTGCACGATCATTTAATTCAAATGAAATACTAGACGCTATATTGAAGGATGTTGAAACACTTTCAAAAGCTAATTATTCGGCAAACACTAATGCTGATGAACAACTATATCTAATTTTATCCGAATTAAATATTCCAAACTCAATCTCGCAGCTTTCTGAAATGGATTTGACAAACAATGTTTTTGATGAATCATCGTTTGTAATAGCAACATCTGAAGAAGTTATTGAAGTTATTGAGAACGCACTGAACAATTTGCTAAAAGAATTTAATGTAACAATTGAACAACCCGTAAATAATAATAACAGAACTAATAGTATAGGCAACTCAGATACTACTGAGTTATTATCTTTCATAAGGAATCAATTAGAAAATAATCAATCGGTTACAATACAAATTCATCAAGAATCATCCGGTAATTATTACTCTTTAACAATCAGCAATATGAAGCAGGATATTGATGAAATCAAGATTTCAAACGAGAATGAATCAATTTATGTTATCTCACTTAAAAAAACTGATGAAGTTGAAAGTTCTCATCTACCTAATAGTATTCCAAAAGAGGATTTAAAGAGAACTAATGATTTTATAGTTGATTCGAAAGAAACAAATTCAATAGGCTATAATCAAACTAAAACTAGTAAAAGTGTTCCTGTTAACGAAAGTACAAAATCTCCAAAAGCATCTCATGGAAATGCATTAAATACTACACTTAATAGCGAATCAAATAAAGTTGATAAACCAATACATACGTTTGCTGAAGAAAAATCTTCAACACAAATCAATACATCTTCAAATTCAGTTCAGCAGGAATCCCCGTTTAGAGTAATTAATTTTTCGAAGCATTTTTACGAGCGTGGTTCAATACCCTTAGAAGGTGATAACTCAAAGAATAATGATTTGCAAAATCCTAGTTCATTATTGAACAAAACCATGCACGAGATAAACAATCCAAAAGATATTGTTGATAATTCTGTTCAAAATAAAGTCACGCCAGCCGAAAAATTAATACAGAATATTTCACAAAGAGAATCGATTATACAAAATTCAATCAAGTATTCAATTGAAAAATCAAATGATATCTCGTCGGAGATGGGAAATAAATCAGAACCGCTTAATTCTGAATCTGACTTACCGTTATTATCGGTCAGAGAAAAAGCAGCATCAAAGTTTTTATTAAATAATTCCCGGGAATTAGAGAATTCAATAGATACATCGGAGAAAAAAGAATATTTAACCAACACAAAAGAAAAAACCGAAAGCAATCCCGAAATCCAGAAAACAACTAACAATCATAATACTAAGGTTGAAGACAAAAATGTAAATGAAAATAAGGACACTAAGCAAGTTGATTATCACAAAGGAGTTGAAGGTAAGAAAGAAGTTATTCAAAACAATCCGGTGGTTCAGAATCGAGAACTAAATAGCAATGGAAATTCACCAATAATAATTCATATTAGTCAAAAACCAGGTAATAGTATCAATCACGTAAATAATCTTCAGCTAAACGATTTTGTAAACCAAGTACAAAAAATAACAAGCAATAACACTGTTGAGAGCGGTATAGACATTCTAAATAATCATAATATGCCGATTAGAATTATTGATATTGAACAAAAGACTAAAACTAATTCGGAATCTTCATCGCCTTCTTCCGAAAGGTTAACAAATAAACTTGAAAATCTCAATTCGGCTGTTAGAATAACTTATCACAAGCTTAATGTATCCGAACAATTTACAAATTCAGGACAAAATTCATCTTCTGATTCTCAAACAAGTATTAAAAGTAATGAAAACAATGAGCAAAAAATTGTTCATGAAAGTGCAAACTTTGAAAAAGCAAATAAAAACATAACTCAAGAAGTAAATAGAGAGATAGCAAAAAGCAACGATGAATCAGAAAAAACAAACAAGCAGTCAAATAAAGAATCCGATATCCCCAAATCCGAAAGGATTGAAAAAGCCGGGAATAATGCTTCGCATGTAATAACAAAAGATATAAAAGTTGAGCAACCACAATCTCTTCAAGCAAATCAAGTAAAAGTAAGAACAAAAGAGCTGGTTCAACCTGAACTTAATTCCAAAATTGTCGAGGAGATCTCGGAATTAGTAATCTCCGAAAAGAAAGATAAGGCAGTAATTTATCTTGAGCCTGCTGATATGGGTAGAATAAAAGTCGCACTTGAAATAATAGAAAACAAATTGACTGCCCGGCTTGAAGTAGAAACCAACAGCGCTAAAGAAATGCTTCACAATCAAGTTGAATATTTACGTGATAGTTTATCCAACAACGGAATTCAACTTAGCTCATTAAGTATTTCTTTGTATAGTTCGGAACAGAAAAATTCGAAATCCCTCCGTGAAAAACGTAAAGACTCGAGTATAAAGGATATTGACACAAAAGAAAATTTTCAAAAAGAAAAACAAGCAAAATCGTTGGGTTATAACACATACGAATTTATTGCTTAAGGAGAAACTAATGTTAAATTCAATAAACACATCATGGAATAACGGAACACCACAGTACAATGATTCACATGGAATAATGGGAAAAGATGATTTTCTAAAATTGATGATAGAACAATTAAAGAATCAAGATCCGTTAAACCCAATGGACAGCCACGAATTTGCAGCTCAACTTGCACAATTTTCTTCTCTCGAACAATTGTCTAATATCAACACTTCGTTAAGAGAAAGTATTGATTCAAATTATCTGTTAGCACAATCGGTTAATAATACATTAACTGCTACACTAATCGGAAAAGATGTGAAATTTGAAAGCAACGTTCTTCACAACCAAGGTGAAAATACGGCGCGTATTGGTTATAACTTACCAGCAAATGCAAAAAGCGTAACAATTAATATTTACGATGAGTCGGGAAAAATTGTAAGAACTATTGAAGGTAAAGGAATTACTAAAGGCGACCATAAACTTTCCTGGGATTTTACCGATAATGACGGTAGAAAACTAGCTAACGGTAAATATACATTTAAAGTAGAAGTTGAAAGCAACGGACAAGAACAATTGAGTGCAAATGTTTTTCAATACGGTACAATAACCGGTGTTAAATTCACCGAAAGCGGTACAAAAATTATGATTGACAATATTGAATATTATCTATCAGATATATTAGAAATACTTAACTCAACACAAACATCAAATACAGGAGCAGCAAAAGCAGATGGCACAAATTAATGGTGTAAGTGTTCCGTTTGTTCCTATAGTTGACAACAACAACTATAACGGTTTCAATAACTCAAAGGAGATTGATTCTAAATTTAATGACATTCTCAACAACGAGTTATCTAAACTAAAATTCTCAAGCCATGCTTCAAAAAGGCTTGAAGACAGAAACATTGTTTTGAGTAGTGAAGAGATGGGGAAAATCAATGAAGCAGTGCAAAAAGCCGAAATAAAAGGAGCGGTAGATTCTTTAGTAATGGTTAACGGTAATGTATTTATAGTTAATATCCCTAACAAAACAGTGATAACAGCTATGCCTATCGAAAATAACGCGAGTGTATTCACAAATATTGATAGTGTAGTGTTTGCTTAAAAAATAATTTCTAACAAATAACAACGAGCGGGACCTAATAAGGACGCTCTAACTCAGCCGACTGACTGAAGCTGAGTAATAAAACCTTAGGAGGTTAAAATGGCACTTCTTAATTCTCTTTTCGCAGGTGTTTCAGGTTTACGAAATCACCAATCAATGATGGATGTTATTGGTAATAACATCGCTAACGTAAATACAATTGGTTATAAAGGTTCAAGAGTAACATTCAGCGATACCTTTAACCAATTTGTAAAAGCCGGTACTAACCCTACCGAAACTACCGGCGGTACTAACACTTTCCAAATAGGTCTTGGTATGAAGATTAATTCCATTGACCGAAATTGGAATCAAGGTACATTTGAAAGAACAGGTATCACTACTGACCTTGCACTGCAAGGTCCGGGTATGTTCGTATTAGATAGTAACGGCGAACAATTTTATTCGAGAGCTGGTGCATTTATTTTTGACGGTTTCGGAAAATTAGTTAACCCGCAAAATGGTGCAGTTGTTCAAGGTAAAATAGCAAACGACGATGGCGCAATTCCTCCCGGGAACAATCTTGAAGATATCATAATTGATACTAACCTTAAACTGCCTGCAGTTGCAACAAGTTCAATAAGCTGGGGCGGTAACCTAAAGAGTAATTCCGACGTAACTCGCACCGAGAGTGTTGTATTAAGAGGTAATTTACAAAATGACGGTACACTTGACGGTTCGACAACAAAAGTTTCAACAACCATCTACGATACTTTTGGTGAAAAATATACACTTGAAGTAACTTATACAGAAACTGCAAATGCAAATGAATATGATATGACCTGGGAAGTTCTTGACGAGTCAAGAGCCTCAGTCGGTGCTTCTGCTGCAGCCATTACCGTTAGTTTTGCTGATGATGGTTCCGGAAACTTTGTAATGACCGATGCTTCTAAAGAGTTATTTGATCCTAATGCAACCGGTTACAATGCAAATACTGCGGTAGTATTTAATGGTGTTGGTCCTAGTTCCGGTGACATCCTATTCCAAATTGATGCTTCTACTATGACTAATAATACAACAACTCAAACATTAAGTATTTCAGCAGATGGAAACAGAACTCCGAACATTGTTTCAGGATCGGTTACTGTGTTTGATTCTCTCGGTAATTCGCATCAATTAACATTAAAGTTCACAAAAATAGATACTAATCAATGGACATGGACAGTTTCGGTTCCTGGGACAAGTACTGTTACCGGACAAGGCACTTTAACAAGCGGAACAATAGCATTTAATGCTGATGGTACATTAGACCCGGCAAATATTTCACCAAACAATCCTCAATTCAATTTCCAACCTGTCGGTGGTGCTAATCCGGTTGTTATCGATCTTAATTTTGGAAGTGGTTTCAGTGGTGTTACGCAGACTTCATCAAGTTCTGTTGTTTCTGCTTTAAGTCAAGATGGATCTGCAGCTGCTTCGCTTTCAAATATTAATATTGATCAATACGGAAACATTGTTGGTATTTTCTCAAACGGTAATTCACGTACGCTTGCTCAACTAATGGTTGCAACATTCACTAACCTAAACGGATTAATTAGTGTTGGCGATAATATGTACTCCGCTTATGCAAACTCCGGTGAACCTAGAATCGGAAGTCTTGGTGAAGAAACAGGCACAACAGTACAATCCGGTGCATTAGAACAATCCAATGTTGATTTATCTGAAGAATTTACTAAAATGATTGTATCTCAGAGAGGATTTCAGGCAAATGCAAGAGTAATATCAACTGCCGATAATTTACTTCAAGAGATAACAAATCTTATTAGATAATAAAATTTCCTACTCATAAAACTAATTGAGGAGAGGTGAGTATTCATCTCTCCTTTTTTTGTGCCGTTTTTAATCAATTGGTTATTAATAGCCACAAATATTTGATTTTCTTTCGTTAAACCTCATTTTCAAACCGTTTTAGCATGGCACAACACTTGAAAATATATAACTACTATGGAAACAAAAGAAAACAAACTAAACGAAGAATTGGAAGAAGTAAATTCTCTTCCTGAAGAAAAACCCAAATCAAAATTTAACCCTAAAGTGCTGATTTTCGGTCTACCCATTTTTGTAGTGCAGCTAATTGTAGTTTATTTTATTACTGCCAATATACTGCTGAAAAAAATGGATGGACGAACTATTGAAACAAAAAATTCAACAGTTGCAGAAGAAATCAAAGATGAAGAAAAATTAGCGACTGATACGGTTAACCAGAATTTGGGTGAACACATATTCCAAATTGAGGATATTATTGTTAATCCTGCAAATACTCAAGGTCAACAACTTTTGCTCTCTTCGGTAGCATTTGATGTACCGGAAGCAAATATTGCAAAAGACTTAGAGAAAAAGCAGATTCTTGTAAAGGATATGATAATATCTGTTTTATCAAGTAAAACAATTCATCAGCTTAGCAGCAATGATTATCGTGATTCTCTAAGAGTAGAAATATCAAAAAAAGTTCAGAATAAATTCTCGAACGTAAAAATCAACAAAGTTTATTTCAGTAAATATATAATCAACTAAAAATTATGGCTGAAGTTCTAAATCAACAAGAAATAGATAATCTGTTAAACAACGTTAAAAGCGGAACAGAAGAAAAACCGGGAATAACAGGTCAAAAAGAAGCAATTCCGTTTGACTTTCGTTTGCCCAACAGGATATCAAAGAATCAACTTCGAACAATAATGAACATTCATGAAAACTTTGCCGAAAGTTTTAGTTCATTCCTTGTTTCAAAATTACAAACTCTTGTAACTGCTTCGGTAGCTTCTGTAGACCAATTGTATTATTCCGAATATGTACTCTCTGTTTCAAATCCGTCTTGCTTATTCACCGTTGGTATAAAAAATACCGATATAAAAGGAATATTGGAATTCAGTCCGGAACTCGCTATTGCATTAGTTGATAGACTATTAGGTGGTAACGGAGAAGGAAAGAAAGAGGCAAAAGTAATAACACCAATCGAGCAGAAGGTGTTAAATGTTGTAGTTGAAAATATCATGGCTAACCTAAAAAAATCATGGAGTGTCGTTGACAAGCTAGAATTTGAAGTTGATAGATTTGAACCGGATATTGACTTTGCACAAATAACTTCACCTAATGAATCTGTATTGCTTATTTCATTCGAAATAATGATTGGTGAAGAAACACATTTAATGAATTTATGCTTAGCAACTTTTTCTTTCGATGCTATACTTGCAAAACTCTCTTCACAAAAATTTTCTTCAATTAGACCAACTGATTACCAAGGGTCAACATCCAGAGAAGTTTTAGCTAGAAATTTATTATATGCCGAATTACCGTTAAAGATTGAATTCGGTAAATCAGCAATTTCTGTTTCCGAGCTTTTAAGTCTTGAGGTTGGAGACATTATTACTCTTAACAAAAAATTGAATGATCATTGCGAAATTAAAATGGATGATAAATTGATTTGTTACGGGAGACCGGGAACAGTAAACAAAAGAAAAGCCATAAAAGTCACAAAAAAATTAATATAAAATAAACACCGGTAAAAAAATGGAAGATAAAAACCTAAAAAACAGTAACCCCTCCGAAAATTCCGGAAGTTCTAAGGAGGATACTAAAGTAGATTCGCAAGTTGCCGAATTTGATGAGTTTGATGAGTCTACAAAAAAGAACTTCGGTGAAAATAAACTGGACTTTTTGCAGGATCTTCAGCTCAATGTATTTATCGAACTGGGGCGAACCAAAATGCAAATTAAAGATATTCTTGAACTTGAACGAGGTTACGTTATCGAGCTTGATAAAATGGCAAGTGAACCAGTCGATATCTATGTAAACAACAAAAAAATTGCCGAAGGTGAAGTTGTTGTTATTGACAAACATTTTGGAATTAGGATAACAAACTTAAGTCAACCAGCCGATAGATTGAAAGGATTATATTGAGATGGGTCTCGGTGATATATTCAACATGTTATTTCCTC
>DSBF01000366.1 GCA_011049495.1 Ignavibacteria bacterium | reverse complement strand
AAGAATTTGCTAACAGAAAAATTTTATGGATTGATTAATTCAAGAATACATTGGGTGTTTAATCATATTGATCACATTACTCTTACAACAAGTGCCGCGGATGAATTAATAATGTTAAGTGATGATGAAATTATAAAAATTGTTCGGCAAGAATTGGCTGACTATTTCGATGAATTTAAGAATATACAAATTAAAGATCATCTTATAATCAAAGAGAAACGAGCAACTTTTAAACCAAGCATTATTAATACTTCTCAAAGAAAGAAAATGCAAAATAATCTTGGTAATGTTTTTTTTACAGGTGATTGGATGAATACCGGATTCCCATCAACCATTGAAAGTGCAGTGAGGAGTTCTCATATTTTAGCGGACGAAATATCCTGATTTTTATAAAAAAAAGACATTTGCATTCTTTTAGGCTTGATTTATGACCCAATTTCTTAATAGTTTAATATGTCAAGAAATTTTAAACAAATGATGTGATTACAAGGAGGAACTAATGTCAATTCTAAAACAAAAGCTTGAACAAAAAATTGCCGAATGGCGACCGCGAACTGAAAGATTAGTGAAAGAATATGGCGATGTCAAAGTTGGTGAAGTTACAATCGCACAAGCTATTGGTGGTATGCGAGGAGTTAAGAGTCTGGTAACAGACATTTCATATCTTGACCCGATGGAAGGGATCAGATTCCGGGGATATACCATTCCCGAAACTTTAGCTGCATTACCAAAACCTCAAGGTGCTGAAATGCCTTACGTTGAAGGGCATATCTATTTATTGCTGACCGGTGAAATTCCAACTGAAGAACAAATTGCAGATTTTACTGCCGACTTCAACAAACGTAAAGGTGCACCGCAATATGTATTTGATGTTATTAACGCAATGCCTAAAGACTCTCATCCTATGACAATGTTTTCTGCAGCCGTGCTTGCCATGCAGCGCGAATCAATCTTTGCTCAAAAGTATCATGACGGTCTTCACAAAAATGAATACTGGGATCCAACTTATGAAGATTCAATGAATCTTCTTGCAAAGCTTGCTCAAATTGCAGCTTATATTTACCGGTACAAATACAAAAATGGCGATATTATTAAACCCGATTTAAGTTTGGATATGGGCGGAAACTTTGCTCATATGATGGGAATCGATAAACCTTATGATGATGTATCAAGATTATATTTTATTCTTCATAGTGATCATGAAAGCGGGAACGTTAGCGCACATACCGGTCATTTAGTCGCAAGTGCATTATCAGATGTTTATTACTCAATCTCCGCAATGACGAACGGTTTAGCCGGTCCGCTTCATGGCTTAGCAAATCAAGAAGTTTTGAGATGGCTGCAAGGCGTGATGGAGAAAATGGGCAACCAAGAACCGACAGAAGAAATAATGAAACAATTTGTTTGGGATACTTTGAAATCCGGTCAAGTAATCCCGGGGTACGGACACGCAGTTCTTCGTAAAACAGACCCGCGATATACGGCTCAAAGAGAATTTTGCCAAAAACATCTTCCGAATGACCCTATATTCAAATATGTCGATCTGCTTTACAAAGTTGTACCTGATATTTTAGTTGAACAAGGTAAGGCAAAAAATCCTTGGCCTAATGTTGATGCACAATCCGGTGTAATTCAATGGTATTATGGTGTTCAAGAATATGATTTCTATACAGTTATGTTCTCTGTTGGAAGAGCAATAGGTGTTACAGCTAATATAATTTGGGCACGCGCATTAGGTTATCCTATCGAACGACCGAAATCTGTAACAACAGAAATGCTTGAAGAAGTTGCTGGAATTAAAAAATAATTTAATCGGGATGCTTCGGCATCCCCTTTTTATTTTGTTTTTATCCCTTCATTTTATTATTACAATAATTTTTGAAACACTTTTTTGATTTTTTATTGCCCCGTCAAACAAACGGAATTGTTTAAATCTGCTTGATAGATAATTAATAAGATTCGTAATTTCAATTCGTTAAATCAATAATTATAACAAATGATAACATTTCTATCATTGTACCTAACTCCGAATTCATTTCTTCAACTGTTATTAATTGGAGTCATTCCGATAGAAATGTAAGATTTAATTTTCCCGTTGGTGTTTCTTATAAAGACGACCCGGAAAAAATAAAGCAAATATTAATAGAAGTTGCTGATTCAAACTTAGGAGTACTTAAAAATCCCAAAGCAGATGTGTTGTTTACCGATTATACCGATAGTGCTTTAGTTTTTACTTTATGTGTTTGGACGACCGAATATATAGTCAAACCGGGTGTTCTTAAAAGTCAACTCTATTTTGAAATATTCAGGAGGTTTAAAGAGGAAGGAGTTGAAATTCCTTTCCCGCAAAGAGATCTTCACATTAAAGAAATGCCCGTTAATAAAAAATGATGATTTTTATTGAGTTGACTAATACTTTAACACACCTTCGTTCATTTCCAATGTAAATCCTTTTTGTTTTACCCAGGAAAAATTATCTAATTCATTTTTTTCTCTTTTGCCAAGCCACAATCCATTGTTGTCTAAAAATAATCTATAAAAATCCTCACCGTCCTTATAATACCAGAAAGAACTATCAATCCTGAATTCCCATACCTTACCGTTTTTCCATTTCACGTTCATTTTTCTGCTAGGCTGCATTTTTACCTCAATGTTGGTTTTATAATCCGTTTAACTTACAAATAAAATTGTTATTTTACTCCCCTTAAAATTTCAAAAAAACGAAATGAGTATGAATAAAAAACAAAAAGTTGGTAAAACATTTAAAGAAAAAGTTATTGAAAATGTTATTAGCGTATTAAAGACGGCATTAGTACTTCTTATTATTATTTCTGCAGTAGTAGAAGCTTCCAGAGTTCCTACCGGTTCGATGGAAGACACTATTTTAGCCGGTGATTTTTTGTTGATAAATAAATATCTATATGGTCCGGCTACTCCAAGGTATATTCCTCTTACAGGTATTGAATTGCCTTATTATAGATTCCCTTCGTTTAGAGAACCTAAAAGGAATGATATAATTGTTTTCAAGTATCCCGGCAACAGAGATCAAATCGAGTTTGAAGAGTTAACCCACTATGTGAAAAGGTGTGTTGCTGCGCCAGGTGATACTCTTGAGATAGTTGATAAAGTGATTTTTATTAACGGAGAAGAATTCCCTATACCTGAACACGTGAATTATGATAACAAATTACTTCCGAAAGGATTAGCAGATCCATACATTTTCCCCAAAGGCAGCGGCTGGAATAGCGATAACTATGGTCCGATAGTAATTCCTAAAAAAGGTGATGTAATTAAACTTTCAAAAGAAAATATTGGTAGATGGGATACATTTATTAATAGAGAACATAATAAGAACGTTGTTCGTTTTGTTAATAATGAGATATTTATTAATAACACAAAAACTGATGAATATATTGTTCAGGAAGATTATTATTTCGTAATTGGAGATAATAGAGATAATAGTTTGGACAGCCGGTATTGGGGATTTGTACCCCGCGAAAGTATTACAGGTACTCCAATAATAATCTATTGGAGTTGGGATTCAGCCATCCCTTTTAGTCAATTTTTTGATCTTTTAGGCTCAGTTCGTCTAAATCGGATTGCAAAATTGATTAATTAGTCAATTATAGAAAATTATTTTAAAAAGTTTCACAAATTAATGGGATTGTTATAGACATATCCCATTTTTTTTTTATCTTTAATCCCCAAAAGGTTTTTCTTACATCATCCCGACACTTATGAAATTAAAGAAGAAAGTAAAGTATATTTTTATTACCGGTGGTGTTGTTTCATCACTTGGGAAAGGTATCACCGCGGCATCATTAGGACTCCTTCTTAAACAACGGGGTTACAGCGTTACAATCCAAAAATTTGATCCTTATATCAATGTTGACCCAGGCACAATGAGCCCGTTTCAACATGGTGAAGTTTATGTAACCGATGATGGAGCCGAAACTGATCTAGACCTCGGGCATTATGAAAGATTTCTCGATGTCAATATGTCCAAAGATAATAATACTACAACCGGGCAAGTTTATTATGATGTTATTAATAAAGAACGTCGCGGAGATTATCTTGGTGCAACAGTTCAAGTTATTCCTCATATAACCGATGAAATAAAATCCAGAATTACCAATCTTGGTAAAAGCGGGAAATATGATATCGTTATTACAGAAATTGGAGGTACAGTTGGAGATATTGAAAGCCTTCCATTTATTGAAGCCGTAAGACAAATAATGCTTGAGTATGGCAGAAAAAATGCAATAAGTATTCATGTAACACTTGTTCCTTATATTCCTTCTGCAGGTGAAGTAAAAACAAAACCTACGCAGCACAGTGTAAAAAATTTATTGGAATATGGTATTCAGCCCAATATTCTCGTATGTAGATCGGAAAAGAAACTCTCGCAAGAGATTCGTAATAAAATTGCTTTGTTCTGCAATGTTGATTCAAAGTCTGTAGTATCTGCACACGACTGCTCTTCAATATATGAAGTTCCTCTTGTTTTATTCAATCAAGATTTGGATAGAATTGTTTTAAAGAGATTAAAGCTTCCCGATATTAATATAAATCTCGACGCATGGAGTGAGTTCGTAAACAAAATAAAAAATCCTTCGGGTATTGTTAATATTGCAATTTGCGGTAAGTATACCGATTACAAGGATTCTTATAAAAGTATAAGCGAAGCTTTTATTCATGCAGGCGCTGAAAATGATGTAAAAGTTAACTTAACTTTTATCGAGTCCGATAAATTCGAAACAGAAGAATCTTCAAATTTACTTAACGGTGTCGATGGATTACTTATACCCGGCGGATTTGGAGAAAGAGGAATAGAAGGAAAAATTAAAGCAATTAAATATGCCCGCGAGAATAATATTCCTTTCTTTGGAATATGCTTGGGGTTGCAATGTGCCGTAATCGAGTTTGCTCGAAATGTCTGTGATATTAAAAATGCAAACAGTTCCGAGTTCGTTAAGAATAAATCTAATGTTATTCATCTGATGCCCGAGCAGATTAAGGTTAAAATTAAAGGAGCTTCTATGAGGCTTGGTGCATTCCCATGTGTTTTACAAAAAGGAACTAAAGCAAAACAAGCATATAAAAAAGAAAAGATATCCGAACGTCATCGTCATAGATACGAAGTGAATAATAAATACAGAGAAGTTCTTGAAACTAATGGAATGGTTATAAGCGGAGTTTCACCGGATAATGATCTTGTTGAGATGATTGAATTAAAAGAACATCCATGGTTTGTTGCTTGTCAATTTCACCCGGAATTAAAATCAAGAGCAACTAAAGCCCATCCGTTGTTTAGAGAATTTGTCTCTGCTGCAATTGAATTTCGGAAAAGAAAGAATAGTAATTAATTAAGTATCAATAATTCTTCGTAAATCTTTTATTTTTATTGATTTAGCAGCTTTCCTAATTGATTCTTTTTTTCGATTTGAATAACTTTTCACACTAATTTATTTCAGCTATGTTAAAACTGGCGGTTTTTGTTTCCGGTAGAGGGTCAAATCTAAAATCAATTGTCGATGCGATTGAAACAAGGAAATTAAATGCAGTTGTTTTAACAGTAGTTAGTAATAAAAGTGACGCACCGGCTTTAAGCTTTGCAAAAGATAAATCAATTCTAACTTTTGTTGTTTCATCAAACAATAATCATGAAGCGATTTCTTTTTTTGATTTGTCTCAGAAGTTATCTGAATTGGAAATTGATCTAATTGTTCTTGCCGGATTCTTGAAAAAAATTCCGGATGATTTTGTTGAACTGTTTGAAAACAGAATTATAAATATACACCCGGCTCTGCTGCCTTCTTTCGGCGGGAAAGGAATGTACGGTATAAATGTTCATAAAGCGGTTCTTGAATCTTCGGCTAAAGTAAGCGGTGCAACAGTTCATTTTGTTAATCAAAATTATGATGAGGGAAAAATCATAGCACAAAAATGTGTTGATATTTCCGATGTTAAAACACCCGAAGAAATAGCCGAAAGAGTTCTTAAAATTGAGCATCAACTTTTACCCGAGGTTATTCAGCTCTTTGCGGAAGGAAAAGTTAAAATCATAAATCAACGTGTTGTTATTGAATAGGTGAAAATTTTGAAGAAGTTAGCATTAATCAGTGTATCCGACAAAACTAATATTACAAATCTTGCAGCCCGCCTTACAAAACTTGGTTATGAAATAATTGCAACAGGAAACACAGCAAAAGTTATTGAAGAATCCGGAACAAACGTTACAAAAATCGAATCATTTGCATCTTTCCCTGAAATATTCAGCGGACGTGTAAAAACCTTGCAGCCGAAAGTATTCGGTGGGATTCTAATGAGACGTGATAATCAGTCCGATCTCAACGAAGCTAAAGACAACGACGTATTCCCGATTGATATAGTTTGTGTGAATCTTTATCCTTTCCCCGAAGTTGTAAAAAGAAATGATATTGATTTACAAACAAAAATTGAAAACATTGATATTGGCGGACCAAGTTTAATTAGAGCGGCGGCTAAAAATCATCAGTATGTTTCTGTTATTACAAACCCAAATCAATATGAAAGTTTTTTGAGTGAGATTGAAAACGGTGAAGTTAAACTTGAGACCAGACAAAAATTAGCTTATGAAGCATTTGCCCACACATCATTTTATGATACTTTAATAGCCGACTTTTTTGAATCAGAATTCAACCAACCAAAAAAAGATTTGCGAATTAATGTCCCGATGAAAAATGAATTACGTTACGGAGAAAATCCACATCAAAAAGCTTTTGTTTATGGTGACTTTGAAGAATATTTTGAATTACTTCACGGTAAAGAACTATCCTTCAACAATATTGTAGATTTAATATCCGCAGCAGAATTGGTTTCTGACTTTGAAGAAACAGCATGTGCAATAATTAAACATACTAATCCATGCGGCGCAGCTTTGGCTGATAATGTATATACAGCTTATGAAAAAGCTCTGTCTTGCGATCCTGTCTCTGCATTCGGCGGAATTGTGGCATTCAATCGTAAAGTTGATTTCAAAACTGCGGAAAAGTTGAATGAAATTTTTTTAGAAATTATTGTCGCACCGAGTTTTGATGCAGATGCTCTTGAACTTCTTATGAAAAAGAAAAATCGTCGATTGCTTAAAACTATAAAATCGATTGATAAAAATAGTTATCAAGTTCGCTCACTCCCCGGCGGTTATTTAGTTCAAGATCAGGATAATTCCAAACTGACCGATGATATTCTAAAAGTAGTAACTGATAAAAAATATACTGAAGATGAATTACGAAACTTAAAATTTGCATGGACTGTTTGCAAACACACAAAATCGAATGCAATTGTGTATGTTAAGGATATGAAAGCAGTTGGGGTGGGTGCAGGTCAAATGTCAAGAATCGATTCTGCAAAAATTGCTGCTGAGAAAGCAAAACAATTTGGACACGACTTAAAAGGCTCGGTCGCAGCTTCAGATGCATTTTTTCCTTTCCCAGATGGCATAGAAATTATTGCGGATCAAGGGGCAACTGCAATTATTCAACCGGGTGGTTCTGTGCGTGATCAAGAAGTTATTAAAGCGGCAAATGAAAAAAATGTTACAATGATATTTACCGGAATCAGAAACTTTAAACACTAAGAGGAAACATGGGATTATTTGACTTCTTTGCAACCGACATTGCTATAGATTTAGGAACGGCAAATACTTTAATTTATATCAAAGGCAAGGGTATTGTTTTGAATGAACCATCGATTGTTGCTTTCGATAGAAATACAAAAAGAATTATTGCTCTTGGTAATGAAGCAAAAGAAATGCAAGGAAGAGAACATAGAGAGATTAGAGTATCTCGTCCCATGCGCGACGGAGTGATTGCAGATTTTGAAATTGCAGAAGGTATGATTCGTGCGTTTATCAAAAAAGTTAGTTCAAGTGGATTTGCCAGCAGAAGAATTATTGTTGCCGTACCAAGCGGTGTAACAGAAGTTGAAAAAAGAGCGGTTCGAGATAGTGCCGAACACGCCGGTGCAAAAGAAGTTCACTTAATCGCCGAGCCTATGGCGGCAGCAATTGGAATTGGTATCGATGTTGATGCGCCCGTTGGTAATATGATAATTGATATCGGCGGTGGTACTACAGAGATTGCGGTTATTGCTCTATCCGGTATTGTTAATGAAGAATCGATTCGTATTGCCGGTGATGAAATGAATAACGCTATCATGCAGTTCTTCAAAAAGAATTACAATTTATTAATCGGCGAACGCACTGCAGAATCAATCAAATGCGAAGTTGGTTCTGCCGTCCCTCTTAAAGAGGAAGTTACAATTCAGGTTAAAGGTAGAGATTTAGTCGAAGGTATTCCGAAAACTGCCGAAGTAAGTTCAGTGGAAATTAGAGAAGCTCTTAACGAAAATGTTGTACAAATAGTTGAAGCGGTCAAACAAAGTCTGGAAAGAACTCCCCCCGAACTCTCCGCCGATATTCTGGATAGAGGTGTTATGTTAACAGGCGGCGGTGCGTTGTTAAAAGGTTTGGATGAACGAATTAGAATGGAAACAAATTTGCCGGTTCACGTGGCTGATGATCCGCTTACTGCTGTTGTCCGCGGTGCCGGTAAATCAATTGATAATATGAATAAATATTCAAAAGTTTTTATTCGTAAACGAAGTTACTAATGCAAAAATTCTTTAGAAAACTACTTGCGAACTTTAAGGAATATATCACACTTGTTGTACTTCTTTTAATTAGTCTCTTCTTGCTTTCAATAAATAATAATCCCGGTATCGAACGTTTTAGAGCTATTTCCTTCGGCACCTTTGCTTATGTTACTTCAACCGTTCATTCGATTACTAATATTTTTAAAAGTGATACTGAAACTGCAAGATTAAGATTAGAAAATGCCGAACTTATGCTCGAAGTTAATAAACTTCGAAATCACGCACTTCAAAACGAACATCTTAGAAAAATGTTGGAAATGAAGGATACCTTAGCATACAACCTTTTAGCTGCTGATGTGATTTCTAAATTGACTTCGAAAATTGAAGGAAATTTTATTATTAATGTTGGTTCCAAACATGGGGTGGAAGTTGGAATGCCTGTTATTAATGAACAAGGACTTGTCGGTTTAATAATCGGCACTGCGGCAGATTTTTCATCTGTTAGAACACTTGAAAATATTTCGCTTAATGTGGCAGTTACAAACCAGCGTTCAGGTATAAACGGGATTTTAAGCTGGAACGGACAAAGGCACGTAATCAAAAATATTCCGACAACTTTTGATATGCAGATTGGTGATAGGATCGAAACTTCCGAGTTTAGCACAATTCTTCCGCCGGCAATACCTGTTGGTATTATTGTCGAAAAAGAAACAGAAGTTTCCGGTTTACTTAGTTTTATATATGTAAAACCGTTTGCGAATGTTCAAGCCGTAAAAAATTTATTTGTTGTACGCTTTGTAAAGAATACACAGATCGATACACTCGAAACAAATTTGTTGAAGAGAATTAAATGAAAAAAGAGTACATAAACTATTTTCTGATTTTTATTCCTACTTTAATTTTACAATTAGCATTAGTACCGTTGATTTCAATTGATCATTTTACTCCCGATCTTATTGTTATATTACTTGTCTATTTTACTTTATCGGAAGGTCAACTTCACGGTACAATTGCAGGCGCACTGTTAGGATTTCTTTTTGATTTGTTCTCGGGTAATTTACTCGGACTTTCAATGTTCTCTAAAACTATAGCGGCATTTACTGCGGGTTATTTTTATAACGAAAATAAAATTGAAGCAAATATGGCTGTAATGAATTTTTCGCTTATTGTATTTTTATCTGCCTTTATTGACTCATTCTTTAATGGTATTTTTACCGATAACCAGTCGGTTGGAATTGTTTTTATGATTTTTGAAAAAAGTCTGTTTCCTGCAATATATACTTCGGTTGTCGGTGCATTAATAATTATAAGTTTACCAAAGAGAAAATTTTTATGAATGATAGCAGCTCAGGTTTTATTATTAGAAAAAGAATTCTCAGTTTCATGATAATTGGTTTTACTGCTATTGTCATATTCCAATTATTCAAGATGCAAATGCTGGATAATTATTTTTATGTTGAAAAATCAATGGAGAATAGTGTTAAGAAAAAATTGATTCCTGCCCCGCGCGGTGTTTTTTACGATAGAAATTTTAACGTAATAGTAAGCAACAAACCTGCTTTTTCAATCGAAGTACTTCCTTCAGAATATAATGTCAAACAAAATACATTAATTGAAAGTGTACTTAACGTTCGCCCCGGTTATATTTCAAATATATTGGAGGCAAACAAAAGATATTCACCTCATATCCCTGTAAAAATTAGGCGTAACTCCGATTTTGCCTTTATGGCTTGGCTTAATGAAAATAAAGAAATGCTCGAAGGTATTGATTATGATATTGAACTGCAGAGGGATTACTCCTTTGGTATTAATGGTTCACACATTTTTGGTTATACAAAGGAAATATCTGCATCACAGCTTCGTGAAAGAAGATCAATTTACAACATGGGTGATTATATTGGTTTCAGTGGTATTGAAAAACAATACGAAGAAATTTTGAGAGGTAATAAAGGATACTCACTCACTCTAGTTGATTCAAGGCAGAGAACAATCGGAAGATATTTGGAAGGTAAGGAAGATATACCCCCGTCTAAAGGAAATGATTTAATTCTTGGGTTAGACGCCGATGCACAACTAATGGCAGAAAAATTATTTGAAGGAAAAAGAGGAGCATTGGTCGCTGTTGAACCAACTACCGGAGAAATAATTGCTTTTGTTAGTTCGCCATCATTTGATCTTTCTAAATTTGCTTCTGTTACTTCTTCCGAATACTGGGATTCATTGAGCAGCGATATGGATAAACCGATATTTAATAGAGCTACTCAATCAATTTATCCACCTGGCTCAACTTTCAAAATGTTATCGGCAATTGCGGCTCTTGATGCCGGGGTTATTACCGAGCATACGACAATAAATTGCCCCGGAGGTTTGCAATTCGGTGATAGATTCTTTAAATGTATGCATGTCCATGGTAGAATAGGAGTTGTAGAAGCTATCAAAAAATCATGCAATACTTTTTTCTATCAGTTAATATTAAAAATTGGTTTGGAAAAATGGTCTGATTATGGCAAACAATTTGGTTTTGGAAAAAGAACCGGGATTGATATTCAAGAGGAATCACCTGGCATTTTGCCCGATTCAGCTTATTATGATAGAGTTTATGGTAAAGGGAAATGGACGAAAGGCTTTCTTGTTAGTTTGGGAATCGGGCAGGGAGAATTAGGTGCTTCACCATTGCAGCTCGCAAAATATACTGCATTAATCGCTAATAATGGAAAAAGTTACGAACCTCATTTTGTAAGAGCATATATCGATAAATATACTTCGGAAATAATTCCGTTATCTTTTAACAAAATTGAATTAGATATCAAGCAAAAAGTTTTTGACCTCATTCAAGAGGGGATGTTTAAAGCTGTTAATGAACCGGGTGGAACCGCAGGCAATGCTAAACTGGATAATATAGAAGTTTCGGGTAAGACTGGAACGTCACAAAATCCGCATGGAAAAAACCATGCATTGTTTGTCGGATATGCACCTTCTAAAGATCCTAAAATTGCTATAGCCGTACTCGTTGAAAATGTTGGATTCGGGAATACGCATGCGGCTCCAATTGCACGGGAGGTAATAAAAGCATACTTGGATAAAAATGAAATAAAGAAAGATTCATTTAAGGAAAAAGTTGCAAGGGCAAATTAAATGCGCATAGGAGCCAAATTACAAGATAAACTTGACTTGGGACTTTTACTGCCAAGTATATTTCTAATTGTATTTGGACTTCTGGCAATCTATAGTTCTACAATTAACCATCCTACGGCACAAGGTAATTTTGATAGACAGTTCTTTTGGTTTTTTCTTTCATTAGCTGCACTTTTAATTGCATATTTTATTCCGCCGCATGTTTATCGTATTATTGCGATTCCTGCATATATTTTTTCTCTTGCTACTTTAGTTCTTGTTTTATTGATGGGTAAAACCGTTTATGGTTCTAAAAGCTGGCTTGGTGTCGGTACTCTTGGTATGCAGCCATCTGAATTTGCAAAAATCGGTGTTATACTTTTTTTATCATATTGGATATCAAGAAAACAAACAGACATAAATAGTGTAAAAGATTTAGCAATTATTTTGGGGATCGGATTTTTACCTATTGCTTTGATTATGATGCAGCCCGATACAGGAACTGCAATTGTATTCGCATTATTGACTTTGTTCATGCTCTTTTGGGGGGGTATTAGTCTATTCGGTTTATTTGTTGTCCTTTCTCCGGGTGTTGTAATGTTTGCGTCTGTTTTCGGAACACTCCCGATGTTTATTGCTCTGGGTTTAATTCTGTTACTTTTAATCTACTTTAAGAGAGATTTGTTTGTCAGTGCGACAGTATTTGTCGTAAATATTGCCGCCGCATTTTTCTTTGATTATTTATATCACATTCTTCAACCGCATCAACAGAAAAGAATTGAAACTTTTTTGGACCCTAATGCAGATCCGCTTGGAGCGGGTTATAATGCATTGCAAGCTAAAGTTGCAATAGGTTCAGGCGGATTAGTCGGTAAAGGTTTTTTAGAGGGTAATCAAACACAACTTCGTTTTATTCCCGAACAGTGGACCGATTTTATTTATTGTGTGGTGGGTGAAGAATTCGGTTTCATCGGTAGTGTAATTGTAATAATATTATTTCTTTTGATATTCACCCGGCTGCTTAAACTAGCAAGTGTAGCGAGGGATCATTTTTCTAGTTTGGTTGTTATGGGAGTTTTAGTTTTATTATTTATTCACTTTGCTATTAATATCGGAATGAACGTTGGGGTGACACCTGTAATTGGTCTACCTCTTCCGTTTTTAAGTTACGGAGGCAGTTCGTTGATTGCTAACATGACTTTAATCGGTATTGCACTTAATATTCATAAAAACAGAAAACGGTACGACTAACATCATGAATGCTGTTGAAAAATTAATATTAAAATTCGATTCAGGTAAACATATTTGCGTTGGTCTTGATTCGGACATTAATAAAATTCCTAAACACTTATTAAAATTTGACGACCCAATATTTCAATTCAATAAGGCTATTATCAATTCAACTTGGGAAAATGCTGCGGCATACAAATTAAACCTTGCCTTCTACGAAAAAGATGGAATAAAAGGATTACGAACTTTAGAAAAAACGTTAGAACAAATTCCGGATGATATTTTGACAATAGGTGATGCAAAAAGAGGAGATATTGGAAATACAAGTCAAATGTATGCTTCATCACTTTTTGATCATTTTAATTTTGATGCATCAACACTCCACCCATATATGGGGAAAGATTCTCTTCAACCTTTTCTTGATTATAAAGATAAACTTAATTTTATACTTGTATTAACTTCTAACCCGGGTAGTTCCGATTTTGAAAAACAAAAATTAAGTAACGGTAAATTTTTATATCAGGAAGTCCTTCATAAAGTTAATGAATGGAATCAAAATAATAATTGTGGAATAGTTTTTGGCGCAACAAATCCAAACGAGCTGGAAGAGAATTTTTCTTTATTTAATAACTTACCTGTACTGCTACCCGGAGTCGGCTCTCAAGGCGGTGATTTAGAAACCGTTGTTGAAATTTTTAAGAAAAATAGCAGCAAGAATTATCTTATTAATGTCAGCAGAGCCTTAATATATGCCGATGATTCTACCGGTTTTGCTGAAACGTCTGCCCTGAAACTTATTGATTATAATTCGAAGATAGATAAGATCGAACATAGTTAAATGAAAAAACAGTTTTAGAAATTTATAAGAATTTCTTAAATTGAATTCGAAATGATATTTCTGATTCGTAATCAGAAAAGTTCTGAGGGTATCGATGAGCAGTAAAGAAAAAATGTTCGAAAAAGATTTGTACGATATTTGGGTGAACCAAAAATTCGATGATAATTTACAAACTATTGACGGTGAGAAAATATCGATACTTGATTCCGGGGTTCACAATACCGATACATCCGGACCGGATTTCCAAAATGCACGTATAAGAATCGGCAATTTAACTTTTGTCGGAGATATTGAAATTGACAGTGATTATGTTGATTGGAAATCTCACGGTCACCACCTTAATAACCGTTATAATAAAGTCGTACTTCACGCGACTTTAACAAACAAACATAACCAACCTTATGTTTATACAAAAGATGGTAGAAAAGTCCCTTCCATAAAACTTTCGGAATTTATTGATGAAAATACTGTTGAAGACATCTCTAAGAAAATAAAAAAATATAATAGTGAACACGAGCATACATTAAGATGTATTGATGAGAATTCAAGCGTAGATAAAAAAATAAAAGAGAAATTTGTTCTTCAACTCGGTACCGATAGGTATAAAAAGAAATGCCGCAAAATGTATGATAGGTTAAAAGAACTTAAATACTTACGTGAACTTCAATTGAAGGAACCGGTAGTTAATTATGAGATACCTGAAGAAATAAGAAATAAAAATTACACTCATGACGATTTCAAAGAAAAAGAAATATGGCTGCAGCTTTTATACGAAAATATTTTTGAAGCATTAGGCTATTCGAAAAATAAATCTATAATGCTGAAGCTTGCTCAATCGGCTGATATAGATTTTTTGAAATCGCTTAAGTTGAATGGGAAAGATACAACTAAATATGAGGCAGCACTTTTTGGAATAAGCGGGCTTATCCCGGAAGCGGATAAAATACCGGAGAATCACAGTTCGGAATACACAAAGAATATTTTCAGTACATGGAAATCAATTAAAGAAGATTACGACGGTGAAACTTATAATGAAACAGATTGGAATTTTTTCAGATTGCGACCGCAAAATTTTCCAACCGTTAGAATAGCCGGAGGTGCTAGATTAATTGACGGCTTACTGAATAAAAATTTAGTCATGGTATTGGTTAAAAAAATAAAAGAGATTCGAAACTTGAGTGTGCTGATAAATTCATTGCGTTCTGTCTTCATTATACAGTCGGATGGATTTTGGCAGGACCATTATGTTTTTGATAATAAAGCATCAAGCAAAATAAAATATTTTATCGGTGTTGCCCGTGCCGATGAAATTTTAGTAAATGTAGTTTTACCGTTTTTCACAGTTTACTTTGAAGTTTTTGGAAAAGATGAATTAGCTAAAAAAGTTTTTAAGCTTTACAGTATATATTCTCAAAAAAATGATAACCGCATTGTACGTGAAGTAACAGATTGTCTTGAATTACAAAGGGTATCTAAACGAACGATCTATTCGCAAGGAATGATTGAGTTATTCAGAAATTATTGTTCAAGAGGAAAATGTTTAGAATGCGAAATCGGCAAACTGATTTTCAGCTAATTGTTACTCCCTTTTCTCCTGTTTATTTCATCTCTCAATTTTGCTGCACGTTCATAATCTTCTTTTTCTATCGCTTCTCTTAGCTGATCCTGGAGTGATGCCGTTTTAGTTTCAACGGTTTTTTTAATTTCCTTTTCTTCTTTGGAAATTTCTTCCGAGAAATCATCATCTTCGCTTGAAGGTATAAACGCTGCATTTTTCATCACTTCTTCAGAAACAAAAATTGGAGCTTGAGTTCTTACAGCAAGAGCAATAGCATCACTTGGTCTCGAATCAATTTCATTTGTTAATGAAGAAACTTCCAGAATGACTTTAGCGAAAAACGTATTATCCTTCAATTCATCGATTATAACTTCAATAACTGTTCCTCCTAAATTATCGATTGTTTCTTTTAGGAGATCATGAGTTAAAGGTCTTGGCGGTTTAATTCCCTCCATTTCCAAAGCAATAGATTGTGCTTCAAAAGAACCTATAATAATCGGTAATCTTCTGTTCCCGAAAGATTCTTTTAATAAAAGGGCATAAGCCCCTCCGGCAGAGGGGCTTGCTGATAAACCTAATATTTCAACTTGTACTTTGTTCATAAAATTTATTCGGCTTTCAGTTTTTTGATTTCTTCAATCAATTTAGGAACGACTTCAAATGCGTCACCGGCAATACCATAGTCGGCAATACTAAAGATAGGTGCATCTTTATCTTTATTGATAGCAACAATATACTTAGAAGAACGCATACCTGCTAAGTGCTGAATTGCACCGGAAATGCCAATAGCAACATACAAAGTGGGAGTAACTGTCTTGCCTGTTTGACCGACTTGTTCGCCGTGAGGTCTCCATCCGGCATCAACAACGGCACGGGAAGCACCAACGGCAGCACCAAGAGCTTCTGCTAATTCTTCTATCAAGTTGAAATTCTCTGCTCCTTTTAACCCGCGCCCCCCGGAAACAATAATATCAGCTTCAGCTACGTCAAGTTTTCCTTCGGATTTTTTTATCTCAACAACTTTTGTAGAAAGATCGGGATCACTGATCTCATTAATTTCAACATTTGCAGAATCACCTGAAGGCTCGCCTGCATTGAAGACATTTGGTCTGAGTGTAAATATTTTTACGGTGCTGTTAACCTTTACATCAATCAAAGCTTTACCGGCATAAACAGGGCGCGTAGCAATTATATCATCTCCAAAATTGAAAGCGATGCAATCCATTGCGATACCGCAATCTAATTTTGCTGCAACTCTTGGTGCAAGGTCTTTCCCGAGTGAGGTATTTGGAAATAACAATATATCTGCTCCGCTGTCCTGAACATGCTTAATTGCTAATTTAAGATAGGCAGTTGATGAATACATTGCCAATTCGGAATTCTTGAGATGAGTTACTTTACTAACTCCGTAACTGCCGACTTTTTCCAAATCAGAAATCTCTGCGCCAATTACAAAAGCTTCAACATCACAGCTCAATTTATCGGCAAAATCTTTCCCAACCTTTACAGCTTCGAGTGATGATTTTTTTATACTGCCGTTTCTTTGTTCTAAAAAGACTAAAACTTTGTTTGCCATTTTTTCCTCCCTTAAATTACTTTGGCTTCTTCTCTTAATAATTTTACTAATTCCGGTACAGCAGATGAATCTTCACCTAATATTTTACCGGGTTGTTTAGCTGGAGGTCTTTTCATTGCAACAAGTTCTATCATATTTTCATAAGGAGCGGGAGTTTTTTCTTCTATCGTTTTTTTCTTTGCCTGCATGATTCCTTTAAGAGAAGCATATCTTGGTTCATTCAATCCCTTTTGAGCTGTAATAACAAGAGGAAGTGAAGTTTCTACAATTTCACGTCCGCCTTCTATCTCTCTTTCCGCGGTAACTTTTTCACCATCAATTTGTAAGCCGACTACAACCGTAACGCAATTGTAATCTAAAAGTTCTGCGGTCACTTGTCCGGTAATTGAATTATCGAAATCAACGGATTGTTTACCGAAGAAAACTAATTTTGCTTCTTGAGCTTTAATCTCTTCTGCAAGTGCTTTTGCAATTCCTATAGAATCTCTATCCTTATCTTCTTTAAGTAAAACCGCAGAATCTACGCCCATAGCAAGCGCTTTTCGAAGTGTTTCTTTATTTGCATCTGTTCCAACGCTTATAGCAACAACTTCACCACCTTGAGCATCTTTTATTTTTAAAGCTTCTTCTATTGCAAACTCATCGTAGGGGTTTAAAACAAATGTAACACCATTGGGGTCAATTGATTTACCATCACTTCCGATACTAATTTTTGCGGCAGTATCGGGCACGTGACTCACACAGACCGCTATTTTCATTATTCCTCCTTTAATTTCATAAATGGAACAAAAAGATATAAATCAATATGTAAAATTACAAAATTAGCACGACTAATTTATTTTATTAACTTAATTTCATAACTTTCCACACAGATAACAATTGTTGATAAAAATTGATGACCGAAGAAAAACCAACCCCTATTATTGAACATGAAATTGAGGAAGAAACATCTGTTGGAATTCCGTTCAAGGTGATTTTGTATAATGATGACTGGCATACTTTCGATGAAGTTATAAACCAAATAATTAAAGCTACTAACTGTTCTTATGAGAAAGCCCGTGATTTAACTTTTGAGGTTCATGTAAAAGGTAAAGCAATTATATTTTATGGTCCACTTCCCGAATGCTTAAAAGTTTCTTCCGTTTTGGAAGAAATTGAACTTCATACACAAATCATATCCTAATTTTTCCCCTATATTTCTTTATATTTGAAAACAGAAAATTATTCAACCTAAAGGAAATTTATGCAGATTGGATTAGTTGGCTTACAATTTTCAGGCAAATCAACACTTTTTAATACACTTTCACAAACAGAAATGCTACCCACCGGTAAAGACGAAGCTGTAATAGAAGTTGTAAAAGTGCCAGATGAACGATTGGATAAATTAACCGCTTTGTTCAACCCAAAGAAAAAAGTAAATGCTACAATTGAAGTTTTCGATATTCCCGGTTTACAAATGCAGGATGACGGAAAAGTTAAAATCACTAACACATTTCTTAATAACGTAAAAAATAACGATGCACTGTTTTATGTAATTCGTCAGTTTGAAGAACCTTCTGTCCCTCATCCCATGAATTCAATTGATGTAAAACGTGATGTGGAATTTTTAGAAACCGAGTTTTTGCTTTCCGATTTAAGTTTCCTTGAAAACAGAATAGAAAAACTTCAAAAAGAAGTTATGAAATCAAAAGATGACAGACTAAAACGCGAACTTCCGGTTATAGAGAAATGTCAAAAACATGTTGAACAAGAACTACCGCTCCGTACTATAAGACTCGATGAAAACGAGAGAAAATTACTTTCAGGTTATCAACTTCTCACATTAAAGCCACTCGCTATTGCAATTAATTGCGATGAAAACTCAATTCAAAGAGTTGAACAAATTGTAAATGAAGTTAAAGAAAGTATTAGCGATAAATCGGTTGCGGTTATTCCGTTCTTTGCAAAAATTGAATATGAATTATCTCAAATGGATGATGAAGATAGAGCTTCATTTATGGAAGATTACGGAATTAAAGAATCTGCACTTTCAAAAATTTTAAGAACATCTTATGAAATATTAGGTTTGCACTCGTTCTTCACTGTAGGAGAAGATGAATGCCGCGCATGGACTATAAAAAAGAATTACACTGCACAAGATTCCGCCGGTGTAATTCATACTGATTTTTACAATAAATTCATCAGAGCCGAAGTTGTCGGTTATGATGATTATATTGCTCACGGTTCATTCGCAAAATGTAAAGAAGCCGGCGTTTGGCGGCTTGAAGGTAAAGAATACATCGTAAAAGATGGAGATATTTTAAACATCAGACACAACTAAAGGAGTTTCTATGTCTAAAAAAGCAATCGAAGGATTACAACCGGAAATTATTTGGCAGAGATTTTATGAAATAAGTCAAATCCCAAGACCATCAAAAAAAGAAGAAAAGATTTTAGATTATTTAAGAAAGTTTGCAAAGGAACATAATCTTGAAATGAAAGAAGATGATATTCATAATATTGTTATTAAAGTTCCGGCTACCAAAGGATATGAAAATGCACCTACAGTTGTTGTCCAAGGTCATGTTGACATGGTTTGTGAAAAAAATAAAGGTACTGAACATGATTTTGACAATGATCCGATTAAACTTGTTAGAGACGGAGATTGGATGGCAGCAGAAGGAACAACACTTGGTGCCGATAATGGAATTGGAGTTGCAGCCGGATTAGCTTTAGTAACCGACGAATCCGTAACTCATGGTTCGGTTGAATTACTTTGTACCGTTGATGAAGAAACCGGGTTAACAGGCGCAAACAACTTAGGTAAAAATCTTCTTGAAGGAAAAACTCTACTGAATCTTGATTCGGAAGAAGACGGCGCGTTTT
>DSBF01000365.1 GCA_011049495.1 Ignavibacteria bacterium | reverse complement strand
TGGCTCAACCGGTTCAATCGGTGTCAATACATTAAATGTAATTCGAACTTTCCCGGATAATTTTAATGTAACCGGGTTAACCGTTAATTCAAATATTGTTGATCTGGAAAAACAGGTTGATGAATTTCATCCTGAATATGTTGTTGTTACAGATAAAAACAAAGCATCCGAATTGCGGAAACGCATAAAAGGAAAATGCGAAGTTCTGTCAGGAAGTGATGGTCTGATAGAGATAGCAAAGAACAGCAATTATGATATTATGGTTACTGCTTTAGTCGGTTTTGCAGGTTTATCCCCAACTATTGAAGGAATCAAACGAAAGAAAAGAATCGCATTAGCAAATAAAGAAACTCTTGTTGTTGCCGGCGAATTAATTACTGAGATGATTTATAATTACAACGCCGAACTTATCCCGGTTGATTCAGAACACAGCGCAATTTTTCAATGCTTAATCGGCGAAGAGAAAGATTACATAGAAAGATTAATTCTTACTGCTTCAGGTGGTCCTTTTCTTAATTTGGAAAAACACGATCTTGAAATGGTAACTGTTGATCAAGCGCTTGCTCATCCGAATTGGAAAATGGGAAATAAAATTACAATTGATTCGGCGACAATGATGAATAAAGGATTGGAAGTTATTGAAGCTCATTGGTTGTTCGGTTTAATAAAAGATAAAATTGAAGTCGTTGTTCATCCGCAATCTATTATTCACTCAATGGTTGAATTCATTGACGGTTCAATTAAAGCACAGTTAAGTTTGCCCGATATGAAACTTCCGATTCAATATGCATTGACTTTCCCGGAAAGGTTAGGTTGCAGTTATGTTGAGACGAGACTTCCAAAATTAAAAGAACTTACTTTCTTTGAACCGGATTTTGAGAAGTTTGAATGTCTGGCATTAGCATATAAAGTAATGGAAACCGGCGGAACAACTCCATGTATTCTTAATGCCGCAAATGAAGTGGCGGTTGACAAATTTTTAAACGGAAAAATCTCTTTTACAGATATTCCGCAAATAATAAAATCTTCTCTCGATAAAATTGAAAATCACAGATCTCCAAACTTGGAAACAATTTATGAATGTGATCGTCAAACGAGAGAGTTTGCAAAAAACTTATTCGATAATTAATTGAAAGTGTTATGGACTATATAATTTATTTTGCTATTACAATTGGAATTTTGGTCTTTGTTCATGAAGCGGGGCATTTTCTTGCAGCAAAAATTGCAGGTATGCGTGCAGAAGTTTTTGCAATCGGCTACGGAAGAAGAGTACTCGGTTATAATAAAATTACCGGTTTTACATTCGGTCCGCTTCCAAAAGATTGGGACGGCGGTGATTATACAGATTACAGAATTTGTTTGCTCCCTCTCGGCGGTTATGTAAAAATCTCCGGAATGATTGACGAAAGTTTCGATACTAAATTTTCCAAAACTGAACCGAAGCCATATGAATTCAGAGCTAAATCGACACCGAAAAAATTATTTGTTATATCCGCCGGTGTGATGATGAATCTTACACTCACAATACTGATTCTTTGGGGAATAAACTTCTTTCAAGGTAAACAGATTATTGACACAACCGATTTGGGATATATTCAAAAAGACACTCCCGCCGCTCAAGCAGGTTTTCAATCCTACGACAAAATTTTATCGATCAATAATAAAGAGGTAAACAACTGGGAAGATGTCGTAAATAATCTTCTTGTTCAAAATATCGGAAGAGATTTAACTGTAACCGTACTTAGAGAAGATGAAGTTGTTGAACTAAATATTCCTAAGGAATTAATAGCAGAAAGTGCTCAAAAAAGTTTTATGCTGCCATTCGGGCATACGCAACCGTTTATTTCCGAAGTAATGAAAAATTCTCCTGCCGAAGCTGCGGGAATTCAAGCCGGTGATATTTTTCTTGAGATGAACGGAATTATAGTAAACAACAGCCAAGAAGCAATAAATATTATTTCATCAAACAAAGAACAAGAAATTGCTTTGGTTATTCTGAGAGATGAGGATACCGTAAAAACAGCTGTTACTTCAGGTTTTGACGGTAAGATTGGAATTTACATCGCCGACGCGTATACAGGTCCAATTAAATACGAAACTTTTGGTTTCTTCAGATCATTTGAAGAAAGCATAAATAATATCGGTCAAATTACTGTTCTTACTTTTTCGATGTTTAAAAATGTTATTATCGGTAATGTTGAATTCGATCAAGTATTCGGCGGACCGGTTAAGATTGCCCAATTTGCAGCTAAGAGTGCGGATACCGGGATTATTTCTTTCTTATACTTTTTAGCAATGCTGAGTTTGAGTTTAGCAATTTTGAATTTCCTTCCCTTCCCTGTCTTAGACGGCGGACATTTCGTGGTTATTATCATTGAAGGAATAATGCGAAGAGAACTTCCGGTTAAAGTTAAAATCGCAATTCAGAATTTTGGTTTTATTGTTTTGTTGATGTTGATGGCATTTATAATTTACAGTGATATAATGAGTTTGTAGTTTTAATAAAGATGGCATCTTTCAAACAGATGCCATCTTTTGAATGCCTTCCTTTTAATCCAACTTAAACTGACTATTTTAAATTTTAGTTATGAGTAATTTTGATTTCCAAACGACAATCTAATGCTTCCAAATATTTTTTAATTGTTGCCAAAGACGGAGAATGTTTCCCGGAACTTAGAGATGATTCTAGTCTTGTTATTGCGGTAGATTTCGTTCCCATTCTCTTAGCTACTTGTGCTTGACTAAGACCGGCTTTATTTCTTGCTCGAAGCATTTCTCTTAGTAATGTAAATTCCGGTTCTAGTTTTTCATATTCCTTTTTTACCGAAGCTTTTTTAAGTGCTTTATTTTTTAGTTCTTCGTGTGTCATTTTTTATTACCTCTTTCATTCTTTCTCTAGCTATTTGTATTTCTTTCTTTGGCGTTTTATTTGATTTTTTAATAAATGAATGAAGCATCACAATTCTATTTTGAATTAATGTGCAGTAAAATATCCGTGCAATTCCCTCTTTACCTTTCACCCTAAGTTCAATTAAACCATCTTCCAAAAACTTTGTATGAGGCATTCCCAAATTAGAGCCAAATTCAAGCATTAAATCTGTTAACCTTAAATACCGTGCTAATAACCCGGAAGGCAAAGAAAGAATATTCTTTTGAACATCTTTGCTATAGTATTCAATACTCCACTTCACAAGCGGAATATAACAAATATGTTAGATACAACAAAATCACTTCTGCGATTCAAAACCCAATTTAAACTGAAACGGAATTCCAAAATGAATCTAATACAATTCAGAATTTTTGATTTATTGTTTTGTTGATGTTGATGGCATTTATTATTTACAGCGATATAATGAGTTTTTAGTTGTTTTTAGAATCCCACAGTCTTTAAAGACTACGGGATTCTTTTTACTCATTCAAAAGATCTATTAGTTTATCTCTTAGAATATCTTCAAGCTCTTTTCTATAACCAACGTAATCTAACCTTACGTTTCCTTTTTTATCTACAATTAGAGTATGAGGAATACTCGACCCATAAATTTTGTCAAAGTAGTTTTTAGTAACAAAAAGTACAGTCTCGTTTTTCAAAAAACTGAATTCCTTTTTAGGGAAATATTTTTCACGCAATTCTGCAGGGTCTTCACCCGGACCTGAGTTTATGAATACAAATTCAACCGACGGAAATTCTCTTTTCAGTTTTTGTAAAGCCGGGAATTCATATACACATAATTTGCACCAAAAATTAAATCTGTTAATAACAACAATTTTTCCTTTCAAGTTATGAAGCGTAACCAGATTGCTATCCATGTCATAAAGAGGTATGTCGGAAACATACTTGTTAACATTAGGATTAATACCTGCATTATTGATGAACCTATCCTTTGCCTTTTCGTTTAGTTGATTAATTTTATCTTGCATTATCATCGCTTGCTGAGGGGCTTCGCGCATTATCAAAAAATTATTGTACTCATAAAGAGCATCACTTCTTGTTGAATCTATGGCGATTGCCTTTTTTAAATTCAATTCAGCAGATGCATATTTACCAAGCTGCATGTCTGTTTTTGCTAAGATCAGATGAGATTTACAAAGATGCAAAGGAACGGTTAAATTGGGCATAGCTTTAAATACAAATTCCCGTCCTTTCTCAATATCCAAATTTCTTTCAATTAATAGTTCCCCAATTCTTAGTTTAGTTGTCGGTAAACTATCGTAATAAAGAACAGAATCAATCAAAGGATTAATTTCCTTCAGGTCATCTGATAAATAGCGTTCATTTCAAGCAAATAAGTAAACACATTTGGCTTTGCAAAAGAATTTGGATAACGTTCGAGGAAATTCCAACAAGAATCAATAACGAGCTTAACTCGTTCGGGTGATTCATACTTTAACGAATACGCCAATCCCATGTTGACATATTGAATCATGTTTTCTTCTTCTTTTGAATAAGTTGTAGTTTGTGCGGTTAATCTTGCTGAGAAAATAAGAGTAAGAATTATGAGGGAATATTTCATTTTTACCTCTTGTTGCTTAGTTGATTAATTTGTTATCACTAAAAGAGGTAAAATTTTTTTCAATAATCACCTTTAATTGTTAATAAAAAATTATAATTAAATAATATTAATTACAATACTGATGAATATATCACGTTTATGTTACTATTAATTCTCTTCCGCTATAAATTGCCGCAATATTTTATTGAACCCCTTCAGGGTTCTTTTTCTATATCTGTTTTCTTTTTCTCCGTGTTCCACACGGGGCTATTTATATTTGACTGCTTCGCAGTCATAGAAACTAATTATGTATTTTAGACTTTTTATGAGGCAACTCCGAAGGAGTTGAATATGAATAGCTTGGGGCTATTACGACATTTGTCGCCTGGTAAATTAGTCCTAAGACCCGAATCTCATGAATTTCAATTCAAGTTAATTCGTGTCAATTCGTGAAATTAGTGTCTTATTTTTAGATAATCATCTTCATTAATTGATTGAGCAGAAATTTAAGTTTGTATTCCAAACAAAAGAATTGAAAATAAGACCAAAGAAATAATACCGGCTATTGATTTTGTTTTCATATTAAATCCCCCTATTGCAGTTTAAAAACAATCGGTATGGAGACCTGAACTTTAACAGGTTCACCTCTTTGCATACCGGGTGTGAATTTAGTTTGTTTAATTGCAGCCATAGCTACCGAATCACATTCATTATGAATGCCTTTAAGTAAAGTTACTTCATCAACTTCCCCCCTTTCGTTGATGTAGGCTTTAACAAAGACTCTCCCCTCAATGCCTTCGTTCTTTGCTTTTGCGGGATATTTTATTTTTTCTTGAATAGCCTGCAATCCACCGATAGGAGTCGGCTGCTGCTCAACAACAACATAGTAAACATCATTTTCACTAATTTTAGAACGAGCAACCGACTTAAAAGTAGAAGTTTCTTCGACTATATCTCCTTCTTGACCAAACTTAATACTATAAATCAAATCAACTCTGAATTTAACCGGGTTGCCATCTTTAACCGCAGGTGAGAATAACCATTTATCGGCAGCTTTTACTAAAAGATTAGTTGCTTCATTACCGAAAATATTTTTCACATTTTCATTCTTTATCATTTGAGAAGAAACGGAAGTAATTTCTTTTACTGCATCTACTTTTCCTTTTTCGCTTATATAAATTCTGTGATTAAATTTCACAACAGCCGGCTGCGAAAAACCATCAACATAATTCGAAGCAACCTCTCTCAAATCATTAATTACTTTATCGAATTCTTCTTCTGTATCAATTTTACTTTCTACTTCTGCTTTCGGATAATAAATGTCATCATAATTTTTGATTACTTTTATGCCGTCTTCCTTTTCAACACAGGAGGTCATAAAAACTACGATTGTTAGTAAAACTATTTTTTTCATTTCACACCTCATAAGTCTGCTTTAATTATTATTTCATTTTCATAAGCCGGATAAACAGTAACGGGACTAAGCTGATTAGTCATCACCAAGTTTATTAATTTCTCTTGCTGTTCAATTTTTGCTTTCGCAATCAGAAGTTCTTCTTTCTTTATATTCGTCTGTTCGAACAAATAATAACCGGTAAGTAAAGACATAAACAAAAGCAGTAAGCTTACATAAGTAATTGATCTTGATTTTATTAGATGAAATGGACTAACAGGCGCTTTGTCTTTTAATCCGGTTAATATTTTCATATCAAGTTTTTGCGGAAAAGTTTCCGTCATTTCATTAGTAACGAATTTCAATGAATTTAGTTTTTTAAAATACTCGCGGGCAGTTTCATCATTACCAAGTCCGGCGAATAATGAATTTTCTTTTTCCTTTGGAAGCTCACCGTCTAAAAATTCATTTACCATTTTAATAAGTTGTTCTGTATTCATAACTTTTTCCTACTTTAAAACTTTACTTAATCTTCTAATTAATTTTTGACGCGTTTTATACAACCTGCTCTTTATTAATCCTTCGTCTATTCCTAAAGTACCGGAGATTTCTTTGTAGCTAAGTTGTCCGTATTCTTTAAGTAAATAAACTTCCCTTTGTTCATCGGGAAGATCGTCTAACTCAATTTGTAGTAATTCTTTTATTTCTTTCATTTCGTAATCTTCGGGGACTGAATTTTCATTTACACCAAACTCTTCTTCATCTTCAATCGAATGAACAATTTTCCTAACTTTTTTCTTTCTATAAATCGAAAAGACTTCATTTCTTGCCGTAGTAAACAACCATGATTTTGTACTTTCCTTATCTCTAATTAATTCCGCATTTTCATAAAGTTTCAAAAAAACTGTTTGAACTACATCTTCGCATAAAGTTTTATCGTTCAGCATTTTGGAGACATAATTAAATATGTATCCCTTATACTGATTATAAATAATCGTAAACTCTAATATTTGATTTGAAGTATGCTTCAATTTTTCTTTTTCATTAAAGATGCGAAAGCATTAAAAAAGTTGCCTGTAAAAAATTATTTTATCGAATTCAGAACTGAATTTTGAGTTGAAAAAACTTTTTTTATTTCTGTATTTGGTTGACCGGGTTTTACTGCGGCAGTAGATTCGTAAAATTTATCTTTATACTTGAAAACAACTACACGGTATAAATTCCCCGATCCGCTGAATTGATAAGCACGGAATTCATTACCGTTTAGTTCAAAGACTTCATTTTTTAACAAGTCAACAAAATTATTCTGATGTGCTATTTTATTATTGAGGCGTGAATACTCTTCTATCTTTTTCAAACCGAATTTTGCAGAACTTTTTATTATTTCTTCATCCGGATTTATTGTAATAAATGAAATACTTGCATTGTAGTCATCTCTAATCAACCAAAGATCAATAATTTCTTTTTGGTTGTCTTCTGCCGAGAACCAGCCTTTGGGAATGTTAACTTTTAAACCGGTTGTTTTTGATGCGGCTAAATCAGGTAATAACGGATAATCAACTTCATAAAGTGAAGAGGGTCCCGCGCAGGAGAAGAAGAGAACAGTTATTGCAGCAGTAATTAATTTTAGTTTTGCTTTCAAATGTCACCAAATAAAAAAGGGAGAATAATTCTCCCTTAATTTAACAATTTTATAATAGTGGTAGATATTTGATTTACCAAATATCTGAGAAGATTAATTTATATCTCTCATAAACTTCGGTTCTTCAAGTGAAAGCATTAACGAAATTCTATGCGTATCCGGTAATCTTTCGGTTTCGGATTGACTCATTCTTGCGAAAGAATAATCAATATAGATCTTCGGTAATTTTATTCCGGCACCGATTGTAAACTGTTTAACATCGTTATAACCGGCACGAACCGAGAACAAATTATCATAAGTATATTCCAACCCGAAATGAGAATCAAAACTAACCGGACCAATATTAAAATAAGAAGCAAACTCTCTGCCTTCAAACCGAATATCGAGATCAAGCACAGGCATTAATCTTCCACCCAAAACATGAAATGCATAAGCAGCACCGACTTTTGCAGTTGGAGATATCAACTCATTTCTCCCGGTACTCCATGCAACTAAAGTTGTTGTAACATCTTGAACTGTCGCCCCCAAGTAAAAGTTTTCATAAGGCATATAAACCGCACCAATATCAAATCCAACACCGGTTGCGCTGAACTCAGCTAAATCTCTTCTAATTACTTTAACATTGGCTCCCCAGTAAAAATTATCGGAATGTCTTTTTGCAAAAGTGAGATAGAAAGCCCAATCGGTATTATTGAACTCTGTAATTTTGGAATAATCGAGTCTATCGGTATTTATATCTAAAATTCCGTCACCGTTAGCATCATAAAGTGCATCGCGTGTGTCGGGTATTCCGTCAACCCCGAGACGAATAACACTCAAACCAAAACTCATATCTTTCCCGTAAGGAATTGCAACGGCGCCGTAATTATAATTTACAAGATCACCGAAATGTTCTTCGTGCATTAAAGCTACTTGCGGATAATCTATTCTTGCCAAACCGGCAGGATTCCAGTAACCGGCAGTTACATCATTAACAATTGCCGTGTGTGCGCCTCCCATTCCTAAAGCACGACCGCCGACACCAATTGCTAAAAATTCACCGGCATATTTACCAAATACTGTTTGAGCATTTACTGAAGTGAAAAGTGAAAAGGCAAACGTGAAAAGGAGCAATATTTTTTTTGACATAAATCCCCTTGAAAATCATTTAATTTGAAACGAAAATTGGTAAAAAGAGAGTTAAAATCAAGGAAAAAGTTTCAACCCCAAACGCTCGAATTAAAACCCCATGATTTGTCCGAAACAATTCGGCAGCCAAAATTTATCCATTCCATTCTTTATCAGAAAAATCCCGGGGTTTTCGCTAAACTACTTCTTCTCTGTTTGTTTTGCTACGGAATTAATTGCTGCTTGTATTTTCTCTTGATCACCGAGATAATAATTTTTAATCGGTTTTAAGTTTTCGTCTAATTCATAAACCAAAGGAACACCTGTTGGAATATTAAGACTAACAATCTCTTTTTCGGAAATATTGTCAAGATATTTAACTAAAGCCCGCAGACTATTACCATGAGCAACAACTACAACTTTTTTCCCTGATTTAATCATCGGAGCAATTGTCTCATGCCAATAAGGTAGAAATCTATCAATTGTGAGTTTTAAACTTTCCGTTAACGGAAGTTCTTCTTTCGATAAATCAGCATACCTCGGGTCTTTGCCCGGATAACGATCATCTGTTTCTTCTAGTGCGGGAGGGGGCGTATCAAAACTTCTTCGCCATTCCATCACTTTATCCATTCCGTATTTTTCTGCAGTTTCGGCTTTGTTTAATCCTTGTAAAGCACCGTAATGTCTTTCATTCAACCGCCAATTTTTAACAACCGGAATCCAATCCAAATTCATTTCATCTAAAACAATGTTTAATGTTTTGATTGCTCTCTTTAATACAGAAGTGTAAGCAATATCAAAAGTGTATCCTTCTTCTTTAAGAATTTTTCCACCATCAATTGCTTCTTGAATTCCTTTTTCTGAAAGATCAACATCCGTCCAACCGGTAAATAGATTTAACTTATTCCAAACACTTTCACCATGTCTAATTAAAACTACTTTGTACATTTTATCTCCGTTTATACTTAATGATTTCCACAACTATTCGTACAAAAATAAACTTGTGCCGAGCGGAAATCAAATTTGAGTTGATAAATTAATTCTAATTATTTTTCTTTTTTGTCATTCCCACATGCTTTTTGTGGGAATGACATCGTTGAATCAGATGAAATACTTGCAACTCCCTACTCATTATTTTTCCATACTTAGTTTACTTCCATCAAACAAATTGATATTTTTCTCATCAAATGAAAGAGAACTTGATATATCACTTTTTTACGGATGATGATTTTCTCCGAATCTCCGAATCGATAAAAGATGCAGAGAAAACAACTGCCGGTGAAATTCGTGTTGCTATTAAAGATGATATTCCTTTTTTCGGTAAATCAGATGCAAAAAAACTTGCAGAGGAAGAATTTTTTAAATTGGGTATGAATAACACTCGTGATAACACCGGTATTTTAATTTACGTTAATTTACTGTTGAGAAAATTTTACGTTCTTGCCGATTCCGGTATAAATGAAAAAGTTGAACAAATTGTTTGGGATAATATTCGAAACGAAATACAAAATGAATTTAAACTCGGACATTATACAGAAGGATTAATTTACGGAATCAATGAAGTCGGCAAAGTACTTTCAGAACATTTCCCGATTAAACCGGATGATGTAAACGAGCTGACAAACAAAGTTGAGTTTTGATTAGTATCAAGCCTGCCCGTCTCTGACGTGGTAGCAAGACACAAGTATCAAGACATTGTCCCGCAAAATATTTTTATCGAATTGAATCTTTTTTTCATCTTATATGTTTAGCCTGAATGAAATCAACAAGAAGAAAATTTATAAAGAAAAGTTTATTTGCCACTTTAGGTTCATATTTATTACCGGGATTTTTACTGAAAAACGAAATTGAAGCTTCCAATTTAATTCCGCTTAATTTCAAACCTACTCCGTATCAGTGGTCTAATGACGAAATTACGGTGGCTTGGATAGGTCATTCAACAATGCTAATCAATTTTTTCGGTAAATGGATATTGACCGATCCTGTATTAAAAGATAGAGTCGGTATTTATTTCTTCGGGACAAGTATTGGTCCATCACGAATGACACCACCGGCTTTAACATTTGATGAAATTCCAAAACCGGATATAATTTTGCTTTCACATGCGCATATGGATCATATGGATTATCCGACACTATCCGATTTTGCAAATGAATACTCTGGAGAAATTGATGTTATTACCGCATACTTAACACAAGATGTAATTGAAAACCTCCCCTGGAAATCATTAAACGTAATGGACTGGAATGATGAGCTGAAACTAAATGGAATTAATTTCACAGCATTAGAAGTTGAACATTTTGGTTGGAGATTTCCTTGGGAAAAGGATCGCTCTCGCGGTTTTATGAAAGAAGGAAGAAGTTACAATGCATACTTGCTAAAACAAAACGGCAAATCGATTTTATTCGGCGGCGATATGCGAATGCATAAAAAACTAGAAATAAAAAAAATGAAAACGTAGATATTGCATTAATGCCGATCGGCGCTTATGATCCTTGGTTAATTAGTCACTGCACCCCAGAACAAGCTTTGGAAATGGCTGACAATATCAATGCGAAATATTTTATACCGATGCACACAAAAACATTTCAACAAGGTAGAGAACCCTTCAACGAACCAATTGACAGAATGTTGACTGCCTCGCAAAATTATAAAACCAAAATTGCCATTGATGAAATCGGTCAAACTTTTAAATTGGATGCTTAATACTTAATCAAGAATTTAAAATTAATTCAATCTTATTATACTCTTCGTCAGTAAAATCTAAGCAATCTTGTACTTTTATTAATTCCATTACATGTTCCACTTTACTCGCTCCAATTAAAGCAGAAGTAACAACCGGGTGACGAAGTACCCATGCAATTGCCATTTGCGCTAGTGATTGTCCACGTTGAGTTGCGACTTCATTTAATTTCTTTACTTTATCAATCCTTTGATTGACTTCTTCTCTTTTTAAAAATCCCCATTCTTTACCTGCTCGTGAATCTTTGGGAATTCCTTTTAAATATTTATTTGTCAACAATCCTTGTGCGAGAGGCGAAAAAACAATTGCACCAATCCCTGCATTTTCTAATGTATTTATTAAATCACCTTCTATCCATCTTTCAAACATGCTGTATTTGGGTTGATGAATTAATAATGGTGTTCCAAGTTCTCTCATAATTTTTGCTGCTTCTGCTGTTCTATCTGCAGGATAATTTGAAATACCGGCATAAAGTGCTTTCCCGCTTTTCACAATTTGATCAAGAGCCATCATTGATTCTTCTAACGGCGTATCATAATCGGGTCTGTGATGATAAAAAATATCAACATAATCCAAATCCATTCTTTTTAAAGATTGATCGCAGCTTGCAATTAGATATTTTCGCGAACCGAAATTTCCGTATGGACCAGACCACATATCATAACCCGCTTTGCTTGATATAATTAGTTCATCACGATATGGTTTTAAGTCGCTCTTTAATACTTTGCCGAAATTCTTTTCTGCAGAACCGTAAGGCGGACCATAATTATTCGCTAAATCGAAATGAGTAATCCCGTTATCAAAAGCTGTTAATAAAATTTTTCTTCCGTTTTCAAAATCATCAACATCTCCAAAGTTATGCCACAACCCCAAAGATATTATTGGAAGTACAATACCACTTCTTCCGCATCTTCTGTATGGAATTTTTTGATATCGATTTTCGTCTGCTTTGTAATTCATAACTCTCCCCTTACTTTACAAATTTTCTAAATTTAATTCCTTCTAACTGCTGATAAAGAATTCCACCAATAATAAAAACCAATCCTATTATTGACGACAATCTAATTATCTCTCCAAGTATTAACGCAATAAATATTAGTGAAATAAATGGTGAAAGATAAGCAAGCGTTGAAGTCTTTGCTTTGTTTATACTCAACTGCAAACCTTTCATCCACAAAAAGAAAGTAATTCCCATTTCGAACAAACCTATATAAACAGCACCGAATAAATAACCGATTGACGAAATATGGAATGAGTCGAATAACAGTACAAAGAAAAACGTAAAAAAAGAACCGAATAAGAAAGAAGCAAAAAGTTTAATGGAGTTTTTTCTTTTATCTATTAAACTCATCGTCCAAAATCCAGCCCAAATTAACGAACTGCCGACTGCAAGTATAACACCAAATAAATTATGAAAAGATAATCCGAATAAATCTCCGCGTGTTGCAATTACTATAACTCCAAAGAAAGCGGAAACTAATCCTATTATTGTTCGTAGACTTAATTTTTGTCCGAGAAATATTACAGAGAAAACAGAAATCATTATAGGCCAGGTGTAATTTAGAGGCTGCGCTTCCTGTGCCGGTAATAGTGAATATGCTTGAAACAAAACAAGATAATATAGAAATGGATTGAAAAGACCCAAAATGATATTCTTAAAAATCTCATTCCCCTTGAAAATATTTAGAACTTCTTTCTTAGATTCACGAAAAGCAAAGATGAGTAAAACAGCGGTACTTGTTACTGAAGAATAAAAAAGTAATTGTGCATAATTTAACCCCTCCAATGTTAGCTTAAAAGCTGTTGCCACCGTTGACCACAACAACACAGCTCCGAGTGCATAAAGAATAGATAAAGTTTCTGTTTTTATTTTTATCATAGTAATCTATTATTTTAGATAGCACAAATTATAAGTAAATTTGCCGAAAATCCGAAAACAACAAGAAAAATGTTTACAAAAATTTTATTTACGGTTTATATTTTTCTAATAATTTCCTGCGAAAGTGCAATCGACCTTTCGATTGTTTACTACAAGCAAGGAAATGAATTATATGACAAACAGAAATTCTCCGAAGCAATTGAAAAATATGAAGTCGAAGTTGATGAATAATAACCCGAAAAATATTGATCTTCTTAACCCCAAAAACATGATACTGCTTTATGCCCGGGGCGCTTTTCCTATGGCAGAAAAATCTGGAAAGATAAATTGGTATATGCCCGAGGTTCGTACAATTATTCCCTTAGACTCATATAACATTCCTCGATCATTAAAAAGGTTTATGAAAGAAACAAATTTCACTTATACATTCGATAATGAAACGATGGAAGTGGTCAGAAATTGCGCCGATAGGAATGAAACTTGGATTAATGAAAAGCTCATTAATGCGTACAAAGGAATAATGGATTTGGGTCATCTGCATTCGGTTGAAGTTTATGATAAAAATAAATTGATCGGCGGATTATACGGAGTAACTTTCCGTGGCGCATTTTTCGGTGAATCGATGTTTTCAAAAAAACCGCAAGCTTCAAAAGCAGCTTTGGTTAAACTTTTGGAGCGACTTAACGAAAAAGGATACAAAGTTTTGGATGTTCAATATTTTACCGAACATCTCGCAATGTTTGGGGCAAAGGAAATCTTGTTTGAGGATTATGCCAAACTTCTTAAAAAAGCTTATCAATGGGAAATTTCGTTTAACTAACTGAACTTTTTACTTTCCACTCCGTCAAACACCATGCGAAATCATTATATTTATGAATAATAAAAAAAGTGAGTTTATTTATGAAAAAAGTTGTGCTTCTATTCCTTCTATCCTTAATGATAACATCAATAACAAAAGGGCAGACAATTGGCGGGAGCTTTATGCTTGGTTTTCCTCAAGGTGAATTTAAAGAAAATGTCGACCGGTTGGGTTATGGATTTTAAGTACATGGTACGATTTGGACGCCTAGTAAAATGAGACCTTTTACAGTCGGTATTAATATCGGTTATCTTGTTTATGGTGAAGAATCTTTTAAAAGAAGATTTAGTATTACCAATCCCGATGTATATGTTGATGTTAACAGAACAAACAGTTTAGCAAATTTCCATTTATTATTTCAGGTATCTCCATTCACCGGAACAGTTAGACCTTATATTGAAGGATTATTCGGTGGAGCTTATTTTTTTTACCTCGACAAATATTGAAAGCGAATGGAATAACGAAGAGATTGCCCGTTCAACAAACTTTGATGATTATACGTGGAGTTACGGCGGGAGTGCAGGTTTGCTTATTAAATTAGCCGAGGGTTTAGGTGATGTTGGAGTTTTATATCTCGACGTAAAAGCCCGTTACATGTTCGGAACGGAAGCAGAATATCTTGCCGAAGGTTCAATCAATGTTGATCAAAATAATGGTACAGTACATTATGATGTTTTACGTTCAAAAACGGATTTATTGACAATACACCTGTGCGTTATCGCATATTTCTAATTTGACTTTTTCCTGAAGTTGCTTTAACATATATACGTTAAATAAAACACGAGGGAGATATGATAGATAAAATAAGAGAGTATTTAGGCACGGAAGCCGATGACTTACTGAACTATACAGCAAAATTCCCTAAGGAAAATTTACATTTACCCGGTCCCGATTTTGTAGATAGAATTTTTATCCAATCAGACCGTTCACCGAATGTTTTAAAAAACCTTAATTGGATTTTCAACACCGGACGACTTGCCGGAACCGGTTATGTTTCTATACTTCCGGTAGATCAGGGCATTGAACATTCAGCCGGGGCTTCATTTGCTCCTAATCCCGAATACTTTGATCCGGGAAACATCGTAAAACTTGCTCTTGAAGGAGGGTGTAATGCAGTAGCATCTACACTTGGCGTGTTAGGAATGACTTCAAGAAAATATGCGCACAAAATCCCATTTATTGTTAAACTGAATCACAATGAATTATTGACCTATCCGAATAAATATGATCAGATAATGTTTGCAAGTGTTGATCAAGCATTTGATATGGGTGCTGCTGCCGTCGGTGCTACAATTTATTTTGGTTCGGAAGAAAGTGCACGGCAGATTATTGAAGTAAGTGAAGCTTTTCAATATGCACACGAACTTGGTATGGTAACAATACTTTGGTGCTACTTACGTAACTCCGCCTTCAAAACGGATAAAGATTATCACACAGCTGCAGATTTAACGGGACAAGCGAATCATCTCGGGGTTACAATTGAAGCCGATATTGTCAAACAAAAATTACCAGATTGCAACGGCGGTTATAATGCAATTAAATTCGGTAAAACTCATAAAAAAGTTTATAGTGATTTAACAAGCGACCATCCTATTGATCTTACAAGATATCAAGTAATAAATAATTACATGGGAAGAGCCGGATTAATTAACAGCGGCGGCGCTTCGGGAGAGAATGATTTTGCAGAGGCTGCAAAAACCGCTGTAATTAACAAACGTGCAGGAGGTATGGGTTTAATTTCCGGTAGAAAAGCTTTCCAGCGTCCTATGAATGATGGCGTTAAATTACTTAACACTATTCAAGATGTTTATCTGTGTAAAGATGTTACCGTAGCATAATATTTGATGTAAGGGGACAATAATTCATCATTTGTCCCCCCATTTTTCCCCCATTGAAACTTTCTTGTGTTCCGCTTTTTGAATTCCTTATGAATTATTATAACTTGGCAGCCGTGTTTTACTTTATTATAGAAAAGGAGTTGTTGTGAAATATTTATTTAAAATGCCTTATATGATGGTTTTATTGTTGTTAGTCCTATATACCGGGGAGTCGGTCGGACAATTAAAAAAAGTTTCGCCTGAACATAAAAAATTGGTTAAAGAGTATTCCGATCTATATAAAAAAATAGATGCAATTCAGAAAGAAGCCATGTCTGATCCTGAATTAATAGAGGCGGGGGAAAAACTTCGAAATAAGATGACTGATTTAATGATAAAAAAAGATCCTTCGGTAAAGAAACTTTTGGAAGATAGAGAGAACATTGAGACTCAAGTGGAAGCAAATCCTACAATGGATCAGGAATCATTAAAAAAGTTACATGCTGAATATCAAGAGCTAACCAAGAAACTTGTAGAGCACCAACATTCCGTAATGGAACAACCCGATATAAAAGCAGAGGCAGAAAGAATTGATGAAAAAGTCAGACAAAGGATGAATCAAATAAATCCCGAAACTCCTAAATTAATTGAGCGAATGAAGGTGCTTCAGGAGAAACTTGAAGCTGTTAAACAGTAGAAAAGGAGCTATATCTTAAGCAAATATCAAATGAAAAATCTGTAGAACTCAATTAAAACCTGCGTTCCAATTTTATATAAAAACTTTTGTTGCTACTGCCTCTTTATTCCGAAAACAAAGATCTGGATTCTGCTTTTATGCTGCACCGGCTGCTAAATGCTCATCATCCAGCTCTTCCTTTTCATTGAAAAGGTGTTTGTCTTTAGCAGCTCTGTCTTCTAATATTTTTTTGAGTTCATCTTTGTAGAAAAATTCCTTTTTACCAAATGCAGGTTTTAACTGATTAAGCCATGTAGCTTTTTCATCATATTTGGCAAAGAATGGTCTTTTTACCCAATCGGGATTTCTGCCCTGTAAGAAATTCAGTATAAATACTTTTTCGCCATAAATTTCCGTAACACCTTCAATTATAACTTTGCCCGGTAAAGCCGACATGGATGGTCCACGAACAGTTCTTCCTAAGCCGGAAACTGTTTTGTATGCATCTCTAAAAATATTATATGCTTGATACAGTGGAATTTCAAAATAATTTTTAGCCCCGGTATCTCTTTCAACAAACATATAATAAGGAATAATTCCTTGACTAACCTGGTCTTTCCACATTCGTCTCCAAATAGCCGGATCATCATTCACATGTTTCACTATAGGTGATTGTGATCTAATCACTGCACCGGTACTTTGAATTCTTTTTACAGCCTCTCTTGCAATAGGTGTAGAAAGCTCAACCCAATGATTATAGTGCCCCATTATTGCAACATGTTTACCGCCTTTTACGAGCTTCTCAAAAAGTCGTAATACACCATCGGCTTCATCATCCGTGACAAACTTATAAGGCCAATATGCAGCCGATTTAGTGCCGATTCTTATATTTCTTATATGTTCAAATTCCGGTTTGAGAAATGGTGTTAAAAATACTTCCAGTTTTTTTAAAGTCATTACCATTGGATCACCGCCGGTGAAGAGAACATTCGAAATTTCTTTATGCTGCTTTAGATATTTTTGAAAACGGCTTGATTCATCAGTAGCAAATTTTAAGTCAGTCATACCTACAAACTGTGCCCATCTGAAACAGAAAGTGCAATAAGCATGACATGTTTGCCCGGCTGAAGGAAAAACTAATGCTGTTTCTCTATACTTGTGCTGCACTCCTCTAACAGGTTCATCATCTTCTTCGAGTACCGGAACATTTGCTGTCATTTGTCCGGCAGGGTGTGGATTCAATGAAAGTCTAATTTTATTAACAGCAGCCTGGATTTCTTCTTTTGAAGTCTTTTTCTTCAGTAGATCAGCCATTAGATTAAAATGTTCGTCTTCGATCATTCCCTTTTGGGGGAAGGTTAACTGAAACATTGGATCATTCGGAATATTATCCCAATCTATTAATTCTTCAACCACATAATTATTGGTTCTAAATGGAAGAACATGGGAAACTACTTTTATTGCAAAAAGATCATCTTTGGGGATTTTTTTTAATTGAGGTATCTTCGAAAGATCACGAATTCCGTAAAATCTCATTTGTTTCTTTTTTATCATAATAACCACCTTGTTCTATTTCAAAAAACTGAAAACACTCACCCCGGTAAAGAATCCATAAAAAATAAGAGGATATTTAGTAATTCTTATTTAATAACTGTGAGTACTAAGATTTGCTCATATGTGCCGAGCAATAAAATAAAAAAAAATCTGCAGATACCAAGATTTGATTTAACAACTAAAAATAAAAAAAGCGGTAATTAGCCGCTTTAGTTAAGTTCTGTAACTTTACTTACATCCGAAAGTTTAACAAATTTTTCTTGAAATTTGTAATTACCGCTGTCGGTTTTAACTGTTTTAATATACTTAACAGTAACAAAAGCCGCTTTAGCTTTAGCCTTTGATTTATCGGCAAATGATTGTTGTTTAGCCATTATATTCTCCGTTAATTTAGCTTACAAAGGTAAAAAATATTTTTTTTAAATGAAATTAGATTTGTTTAATTTCGATATGCACCTTTAAGGAGAAAGCACAATAATATACTGTGCTTACCTTCAAGGTTTGGTCAATCCGCTAAAGATATTTTATAATTTAAAATTCTTTGAAACTTCTTCGGATACTTCAGCAGAGACTAATATTCTGCCGCATGATTCACATGAGTAAATTCTTTTACTTTGTTTAATTTCAAGTTGTCTTTGCGGAGGTACAACATTATGACACCCGGTACAAGCTGCTCTATTTATTGTTGCAATTGCTTTACCCCGCAGTGCTTTTCGAATTCTCATGTAAGTGTTATAATCCGGCTTTTTAACATTATTTACTGCTTTATCTCTTCTATCGATTAACCTTGCTTCTTCTTTTTCATTAGCCTTAATGATTTGCTTTAATTCTTCTTCTTTCTCCTTTAACTCTTCCTGTAACTTTTCGAGTTCGGGATTAAGTTCATCAATTTCCCTTTTTAATTGCTCAATCAAGTCTTCCAAGGCAATATTCTCAACTTCCAATCTTTCTATTTCTTGTTCGGTATGATCTATCTCCTTGGTAAGTGCATCATATTCTTTATTGTTTCTTACTTGATAGAGTTGAGATTTGAATTTCTTAAGGCTTTCTTTCAAATCGGCAATATTGTTATCGTTTTGTTTCCTTTTTTTGAGCGATTCTTCCTTTTGTTTTAATTTTTCATCAGATTGATCTTTGATTGTCTGCATTTGCCCTTTAAGATCATTGACGGCTGCTGGAAGATCACCGCGTAATTCTTCCAATTCATCCAATTGATCGTCAATCAATTGTAATTGGTAAAGTGACATTAATCTGTTAATCAATTTGTTACTCCTTATTTAATATAAAAACTTACCGGGTTAGTTGTGCCCGTATATTTATAAACTTTTACATTGCTGTTATTATCTTTAAGAAAATTTTGCATTTTTTTTTGAACAAAGCTGAGTGAGTGAATTTCCGTTTCATAATGTCCGGCATCTACAAGAAGAATTTTCCCTTCAGCATCCTGGAATGTATGATACTTAACATCGGCAGTTATGAATGCATCTGCACCGTTTGAAATTGCGGTGCCAACTAAATCGGAACCACTTCCCCCGCAAACCGCAACTTTTTTTATTAGCTTGGATTTGCCTTTTGTAAATCTCAAGTTAGAAGCTTTTAATTTTTTGTTTACGTATGCTAAAAATTCATTTTGATCCATACTTTTTTCAAATTCGCCGATTGCACCCATTCCATAATTAACATTCTT
>DSBF01000468.1 GCA_011049495.1 Ignavibacteria bacterium | reverse complement strand
GGACATAAATACGTAATACATGAAATAAATATACAACTTTGTAACGTATATATTATTTTTTCACCAAAAAATTAATTACAGCAGTTCATCTCTTGATTCACTATTTAAATTATCAACCACGTCTTTAACTGCTTGAGCCTTTTTACGATGGCAAACTAATAAAGCATCATCCAGATTAATTACTACTAAATCATTTACACCCACTACTGCCGTAAATTTATTGTCAGAATATATATAACTATCTTTTGAATCAATTGTTAAAACATCACCATTTACTGCATTACCGTTATTATCTTTTGGGCTAAGCTCGTAAACACTTTCCCAACTTCCAACGTCGCTCCATCCAAAATTACCTTCAATTACATAAACACGATCTGATTTTTCCATAATCCCGTAATCAACAGAAGTACTTTGGAACATGGGGTAGATTTCTTCAATTATATTATCGTAATCTCCATTCTTCAGTTTAGCAATAAGTGAATGAGTTTCGGGTAAGTATTTTTGTACTTCATCTAAAATTACATCACTTCGCCAAATAAACATGCCGGAATTCCAGAGGTAGTTCCCTCCTGATAAATATTCTTTTGCTTTTTCAAGATTCGGTTTTTCCACAAACTTATTTACTTTATAAACACCATCGGTTTGACTTGATTTATCATAATTAATATACCCGTAACCTGTCTCAGGTCTTTCAGGTATTATCCCAAAAGTAAGTAAAACATTATTTTCAAAAGCGAACTTTGCCCATTTTAAAATCAATCGCTCGAATTCATTCTTGTCTTTGATCAAATGATCTGCAGGCAAAGTAATAATTACAGAATCTTGAGATTTATTATTAATTATTTTTGCAGAGACTGCAACGCATGGCGCTGTATTTTTCCCAACCGGTTCTGAAATAATATTTCCTTTGGGTAGTTCCGGTAAATCGAGTTGTATTAACTCGCTTTGAAGTTTATTAGTAATTACAAACACATTTTCGGATTTCACAAAATTGCTGACTCTTTTATATGTTTCGCGAATCATGCTGTTTTCGCCGAATATATTCAAAAGTTGTTTTGGTTTTGATTTACGGCTTCTCGGCCAAAATCTTGACCCAACTCCGCCTGCCATAATTACGACAAAAATTTCCATATAAACCTCATTTTTTGATTCGAAAATATAAAGAATTTAGCCACATTTTTCTCTCTTTAGATCATGAGAAATACTTTTTCCAAAATGTCAACATGACGGTATTCCTTGCCTTATATTCATTATTATGTCATATCTACACTCAATACGCCATATATACAAAACGGATACTAAAATTAGATTTTCGCATAACTTATTATATTACAATAGTTTATAAAGATTTTAGAAGAATGGCACAAAACTTATGTATTATATATCAAAACCAATGGAGGAAAAAATGACTTTAATCAAATTTGAACCGCTTAGAGAATTTGATCGATTAACAGATCAAGTAGAAAGTTTTTTCAACAATTCAACTTCAGCTTTTAATACATCTTCTGCTCTACCAAAAGTTGATGTATTCGAAACAACAAACGCTTTAAACGTAGAAGTTGAAATTCCTGGTGTAAAAAAAGAAGATATAAAACTTACCCTTGAGGATAATATTCTTACTATTCAAGGTGAGAAGAAAGTTGAAAAAAGAAATGATATTCAAAAAAGTTTTAGATGTGAAAGATCATTCGGAAGTTTCAAACGCAGTTTTACTTTACCTGTTGATGTTAACCCGGATAAAGTAAATGCAAAGTTTGAAAACGGATTACTTAGTATTACGCTTGAAAAAAATGAAACACAAAGTTTGTCAGAAAAAACAATTGAATTAAAATAAATCGGAGGAAAAAATGACTGATACAAAAGAATTAGTAAAAGTAGAAAATAATTCATCTTGGGATGAAGCCTTGGAAAGAGAATCTTGGATTGCTCCAATGGTAAACATATACGAAACCAATGATGAATTTCACATGACAGCTTTTATGCCCGATGTTCAAAGAGATCAAATAAAAATACAATTGGAAGACAGTAGTTTAGTCTTAATGGGCAGAATTAATTACAGCGAAGCTGTCAATAGAAAATATATCTTGAACGAATATACAATCGGTAATTATTATAGAAAGTTTAAAATCTCTGAGTCAATAGATAATTCAAAAATTGAAGCAAGATTTGAAAACGGTGTGCTTTCCGTAAAATTACCAAAGCACGATAGAGTTAAACCACGTACCATAGAAATTAATTAATTCTTCTTTTTTAATTAAAAAAAAGGAGGTGTATTATGGCACTTGTAAGATGGAATCCAACAAGAGAGTTAATGAATCTCGAAAGGGAATTCAGTAAACTTTTCAATACTTTTGGAAGCAGATTCGGCTTGCGTGATAGTGATGATGATTTTGAAAATGCAGTATGGTCGCCATTAACAGATATTTCCGAAGATAACGACAAGTATGTTTTAAGTATGGATATACCCGGTGTCGATAAGAAGGATGTAAAGATCGCATACAAAAACGGAAGTATCGTAGTTAGCGGCGAAAGAAAACAAGAAAGCGAAGAAAAATCATCTAAGTATCACAGAATTGAAAGAGCTTATGGAAAATATTATCGTGAATTTATGCTTCCCGAGAAAATTGTTGAAGATAAGATCGAAGCTAAATTCAAAGACGGTACATTAACCGTAACTATTCCAAAAGCCGAAGAAGCTAAGCCGAGAGAAATTGATATCAAAGTTAATTAAGCTGAATTACATTGTATTATTTTAAGAAGCCGCAATCGCGGCTTCTTATTTATATTTACTAAGTCACCTTACGCACAAACATTGAAGGTTGCTTGTTTTTAACCTTCAATGTTGCATTAATAGGCTAAAATTATGTTACCTGAAGGTCTGAAACCAGTAACTTTTTAAGGTAATAACATCTTTGCGTAAGGTGAGTTACTAACTATTTAAAACAACTTTTTAATTATGTTGCGATATGGAATTCAAAGATTATTATAAAGTATTAGGCGTAGATAAAAATGCATCTCAAGATGAGATAAAAAAAGCATATCGCAAACTTGCACTTAAGTATCATCCCGATCGTAATCCCGATAACAAAGAAGCCGAATCCAAATTCAAAGAAGTAACTGAAGCGAACGAAGTTTTAAGCGATCCCGAAAAAAGAAAAAAATATGATACTCTCGGTTCCAACTGGCAACAGTATGAACGTGCCGGTTTCGATCAAGGCAGTCCGTTTTCCGGATTTGGCAGACAAGGTGGAAGATCGTATCAATTTCATGGCGATTTTGAAGATGTCTTTAATAATCTCGGCGGGTTCTCTGATTTTTTTAATAGTTTCTTCGGCGGAAGTTTTGATAGTAATTTTGGAAGGCGAACTAATACTCGAAGATATTCATCACAAAAAGGGAAAGATGCAACTGCTGAACTGAACATCTCTCTCTATGATGCTTTTAATGGTTCTGAAAAATATATAGTTTTAAACGGACAAAAAATAAAGATAAAAATTCCCAAAGGGAGTTATGACGGCAAAAAACTTAGATTAAAAGGTCAAGGTCAATCTGCTTTCCCCGGTTCTCAACGAGGCGATTTAATAATTACATTAAAAATTGCCGACGATAAAAATTTTGAAAGAGAAGGAAATGATCTCTACATGGATTTGGATGTGGATTTAATGACAGCTATTCTCGGAGGCGAAAAAACAATTACAACTATTGACGGGAAAACCATCAACATAAAAATTAAAGAAGGCACCGACAGTAATAAAATTTTAAGAGTAAAAGGACATGGTATGCCGTCTCCAAACGGAGAACGGGGAGATCTTTTAGTTAGAATCTATGTTAAAGTTCCAAAGAATTTATCCAAGTCAGAAAAAGAAAAATTAACTCAACTTGATTTTCTTAGAAGAACATAAAATTTTTGCAATTCATTTTCATTTACGGAGGATATTATGAGTACTACCCAAACCGATAAAAAAACTTTCGAGTTTAAGGCTGAAGTTAAACAGTTGTTGAATATTTTAGTCCATTCTCTCTATACAAGCAGAGAAATATTTTTACGTGAACTAATTTCAAATGCATCGGATGCACTTGATAAAATTCGCTTCAAATCTACTAAAGGTGATGAAGTTGCCGATAATGACCTGCCACTTGAAATAAAAATAAATTTTGATGAAAAGAAAAACACATTAACTATTTCCGATACCGGTATTGGAATGACTCAAGATGAGGTTATCGAAAATATCGGTACAATTGCAAAATCCGGTTCGGCTGAATTCATCAAAACATTGATCGAAAGTAAAGAGCAAGCAAACAATATAATCGGGAAATTCGGCGTAGGTTTTTATTCTGTATTTATGGTTGCAGAAGAAGTCGAGATTAAATCGAAGTCATACAATAAAGATGCTAAACCGATTTATTGGAAATCAGATGGTGCAGGAAGTTATACCGTTCAAGAATTAGATGCCGATATGAAACGCGGTACGGAAATTAAAATTAAGTTGAGAGAAGATGCAAAAGAATTTACAGAAAAGTACAGACTTGAAAGTATCATTAAAAGGCATTCAAATTTTATCTACTTCCCTATTTATATCGATAAAGAAAAAGTAAACACTATCACTGCAATTTGGCGAGAACCGAAAAGTTCGGTTAAGAAAGAACAATATGACGAGTTTTATAAATTCTTAACTTATGATACCGAACCGCCGATGGACATTATTCATAAATCAGTTGATGCACCAATTCAGTTTAATGCACTTTTGTTTATTCCATCCAAACATGATGAATTCTTCTGGATGCATAGAGATAATTACGGTTTGGACCTTTATGTTAAACGAGTTTTAATTCAACATAAAAATAAAGACTTACTTCCGGAATATTTAGGATTTGTAAAAGGCGTTGTCGATTCGGAAGATTTACCACTTAATATCTCACGTGAAACTCTTCAAGAAGATATTGTCTTTAGTAAAATTTCAAACAGTGTTACCACGCAAGTATTAAACTACTTAGCTGATAAAGCAAAAAATAATCCGGATGAATATGCAAAATTCTGGAAAGAACACGGAAGAGTTTTCAAACTAGGTTATTCCGATTTTTCTAACCAGGATAAGTATATGGAATTGCTGAGATTTAATTCATCAAAAAATGATAATAAAGATGAACTTACTTCGTTTGCAGATTATACATCAAGAATGAAAAATGAACAAAAAGTAATTTACTACGCATTCGGTTCCTCCCGTGAAGCAATTGAACTTGATCCTCATTTGGAAATTTTCAAATCAAAAGGAATTGAAGTCCTCTATCTTTTTGACCCGGTTGATGAATTTGTAATTAATTCATTAAGAAAGTATAAAGATTTTGAAATCGAATCAGTTGAAAATGCCGATTTGAAAAAAGTAGAAAAGCTTGAAAATATTGAAGAAAAGAAAAACGAATTCAATAAACTTGAGAAAGATGATGAAAAACATTTCAGCAGTCTTCTTTCAAAAATGAAATCAATCCTCGGTGAAAGAGTTGCCGATGTTAAAGAATCAAAACGGTTAAGCGGAAGTGCCTCTTGCCTGGTTAGCGAAGGTGACGGGTTAACTTCTTCGATGCAGAAAATATTAAAAATGGCTAATCAAAATGTCGGTAGTCAAAATAAAATTCTGGAAATTAACAGAGACAATAAATTAATTCGCAACCTTTTGGAAGTATTCAAAAAAGATTCAAATGATCCGTTAATAGAAAATGCTACTGAACAATTGTTTGAATCGGCATTATTATTAGAAGGAAATCTCGAAGACCCGCATAAACTTGTAAAGAGAATAAACGAGTTATTGGAAAAATCAAGTGATTGGTATTTAGGAAAGAGATAGATATTTGTAAAGCGACGATCCTTCGTCGCTTATAGATCACAATTTATTCAAACCCAAAGCAAGCGACCAGGGATGGTCGCTTTACAGAAGAAGTTTCCCGCAATCGTACCTACGTCAGACAAGTTGCTCTATATAGCGACGATCCTTCGTCGCTTATAGATTGTGATTTATATAAATCCAGAACAAGCGACCAGGGATGGTCGCTTTACAAAATTACAACTGTTTCAAAGCCTCATCCAAATCCATTAAAATGTCATCTGTATTTTCAAGACCAATGGCAATTCTCACACCGCCCGCATCAATACCTCTTTCTTCAAGCTGATCCGGTGGAACAACGGAGTGGGTCATTGAAGCCGGATGTTCGATTAGAGTTCTTGTATGTCCCAAACTAACAGCCAGCGTCATCGTATATGCATGATCGGCAACATAATCCATAAACTTTGCACCGATTGATTTTCTTTCCGCTGCAGTATCACCTTTAATGGTAAAATAAATCATACTGCCGGGAGCAAAGTTGCCATTGAAGTCGATCATTTGTTTTTTTGCAAGCTCGTGATATTTATAACTTGACAAACCTGGATAGTTTACAAAATAAATTTTCGGATGTGCTTCCAAAAATTCCGCTATTCTCATCGCCGATTTAATTTGCTGTTTTTGACGAAGCGGCAAGGTCGGCAAACCATAAGTTAAAATTGCCCAAGCGCTTTTTGTATTTAACACGGCTCCGAAATCTTTTCGATAAAGCAAAATCATATCACGGAATTTTTTCGGACCAACAACGACTCCCCCCATATCAGTTCCAAAACCACCGATACCCTTTGTTAACGAGTGAACAACAAAATCAGCTCCAAGTTCAATTGGTCTTTGGCAGAATGGAGTTGCAAAAGTATTATCTACAACAATCTTTATATGATCCGATTCAACTCTTGTTTTGTTTATATCATCGACTATCTTTTTGATTTCTGTTAAATTTAGAATATCCAAATTCGGGTTAGCCGGTGATTCTAAATAAACAACTCTAGTTCTATCATTAACAACTTTGAAGAAATTATTCGGATCAGTCAAATCAATCGGATGAACGGGAATATTATAACGTGGGTACCAATTATTAAATAAAGAAATTGTACAGCCATAAAGTGTTGAGTGGGTTATAATTTCGTCACCGGATTTTGTCAATACACCAAGAACAGCAGAAATTGCTCCCATTCCGCTGGCGAAAGTTACTGCCATCTCTCCCTTTTCAATGTATGCAAGATTTTCTTCTAGCATATCTTTGTTAGGTTCACCGAGACGGTCATAAATAAATATCGGTGCTTCATCACCAAACTTTTCGGTTTGCGCAAATTGCTGAAATCCTTGCGCTCCCCTTTCTACCGAATCCAAGCGAAAAGTTGTTGAGGATGAAATCGGCGCAGTTACATGATGTGAGTAATCCCATTTATCAGTTACATGCTTTCCGTAAATTACATGAGTCTCCATTGAATATTTGGAGTCATCGATCTTATTTTTCGTTGCAGTCGTTTTATCTGACATAGTTTTCCTCCCTTTTTAAATTTCTTTTACAAAATTAAGGATTTCTATGTCCTTAGAAAATAGAAAAAGGGATATCCTTCACTTTATATGCGAGTTGAATTTGTATACTAAAATTTTCTTTTGAATTTGTGACAAATTAAAGGAATCTGCATAAAAAAAGCTAATAGGAATAAGAGTTGAATAGGACACAGATGCCGCAGAAAATTCAGATTTCCACAGAAAAAATCTGTGTGTATCAGTTTTTTCTGTGAGATCTGCGATCTATTCTGTAGTCAGTTAAAATCTTAAATTTATTTGAGCGCTAATTCAATATCAGCAATCAAATCCTCGGCATCTTCAATCCCTACTGAAAAACGAACCAGACTATCTGTAATACCAATTTTTTCTCGTTCTTCTTTTGGAACTGCGGCGTGGGTCATTGAAGCCGGATGACAAATTAAACTTTCAACTCCACCGAGACTTTCGGCTAATGCAAAGATTTTTACTCTATTAAGAACTTTTTTTGCTTTTTCAAATGTTCCGAAATCAACAGAAATCATTCCGCCAAAACCGGTCATTTGTTTTTTTGCTAATTCATGCTGCGGGTGAGATTTCAATCCGGGATAAATCACTCTTTCCGCATAACTTTGACTTTCGAGGTATTCGGCAATTTTGATTGCATTTTCGTTATGCTGTTTCATTCTTAGTGCTAGAGTTTTTGTTGAACGCAATGTGAGCCAGCAATCAAAAGGAGACGGTACTGCACCGATTGCATTTTGTAAATATCTTAATCGTTCATGAATTTTTTCATTATTAGTAATCAATATTCCGCCTACTACATCGCAATGACCATTAATATATTTTGTCGTACTATGTAAAACAACATCTGCACCAAGAATCAACGGATTTTGGAAATAAGGACTCATAAAAGTATTATCGACAACGGAAATTAGATTATTTTTTTTGGCTATCTCAACCGTTCCCTTTATGTCGGTTAAGTTCAGCATTGGGTTAGTCGGTGTTTCGATAAAAACCATTTTTGTGTTTTCTTTAATTGCATCTTCAATATTTTTTAAGTCGGATGTGTCAACCCATGAAAATGACAATCCATAATTTGTCATATTCAATTCAAGCTGACGGTATGTTCCACCGTAAACATTATTTGATATAACAACATGATCACCTTGCTTTAACAAACCCATCAGCGCTTGTACTGAAGAAAGTCCCGATGAATAGGCGATACCATATTTTCCCTTTTCAAGAGTTGCAATATTTTTTTCCATTGCTTCGCGAGTCGGGTTGTGTGTTCTTCCGTATTCATAACCTTTATGCTTACCAAGTTCTTCTTGATGATATGTGGATGTTTGATAAATCGGAATTGTTATTGCACCGCTTAACGGTTCCGGTTTTTGTCCGGCATGAACTGCATCTGTTTGAAAACCCATTTTAATTTCCTATTTATTATTTTCTATTGACTATTTATTCTTCTAAGAATTTGCATATCTGTGTAACTTTTGGAAAGTTTGTTTCATAATACATGCTAAGTCAAATCAAATACTATTTTAATTGCTTCATCAATTTTTTGAAGTGTACTTTTGCTAATATGACCACGTCGATTAACAAATCTTTTTTCAATATCTATCGGTCTCGTTTGTAAACAATCTGCAATAGATTTTTTCGTTAATCCGTTTTCTTTATCAGGTAAAAGCTCAATATTCGATTTTATATTTGATTTTTTATCAGACCATGTAGTAATTGGCACTACTTGAATTACCGGTAAATATTTATTGTAAACATTATTTGTTACAATAATGCATGGTCGAATTTTCCCAGTTTCGAAACCGATAGTTGGTTCTAAATTGACATCAATTATATCACCTTTTTCGAAATTCATTATTCGGGCCATTCATTTATCGCAGAGTCGGTTAATAACCTTAAATCCTTATCAGCATTATAAATCTTTGTGTATAACTTAGCGGATTCGATAAGTTCTTTTTCTTCTACCTTTTTCTGATACTCTTTTAGTGCTTTTCTTACAAGTTCACTTTTATCCTTAAATCCCATTTCTGAATATTTATTAATAAATTGAATTTGCTCTTCGGAAAAGCTAATTTTTGATTGTTTCATTTAATGCCCCGAAAATTAGTTCTTATTTTAAGACCCAATATAAAGGACTCCATTCCATTATTCAAGTTCAATTACGAAAAATCAATCAAATCATATCTTGTAATTATATCGGTTATTCTGCCAAAGTCACTTACCAAAACAGCAGTTGTATTCTTTAGAATTTTCTTTACTTCTGCGATTTCGGTTTTTGCATCAATAACCGGGAAAGATTCTTCCATTACCTTGCTAACTTTAGCATTTAGTAATTTCGAATCTTCAACAAGTTTTCCCATCAATTTATTTTCACGAATTGATCCGACCGGTTTAAGTCTTTCATCAAATACGGGGATTTGAGTAAATCCGTTTTTATTGAATATCTCTACTGCATCTTTCACAATGGCATTATTGTTAACGTAACAAATATTTTCTATTCCTTTTCTTTTCTTCTCATCGGAAACATCACGCAGAATTTTCATTTCAACTTCAAGCATACGATTATCTTTTAACCAGGTTTCGTTATGTACTTTTGAAAGATATCTCTCACCGGTATCGCAAACAATAAAAACAACAACATCATTTTCTGTCAAATCTTTTGCAATATCCAAAGTTACTTTAACGATTGTTCCGGTACTACCTCCACAAAATATTCCTTCCTCTTTAGTTAATCTTCTTGCCATTGCAAAAGATTCTCTATCACTTACATTTATAATTTGGTCGATATATTGGAAGTGAACATTTTCCGGCAGACAATCTTGACCAATTCCTTCAACTAAATACGGAGTTCCTTTAATTAGTTCGCCGGTTTCTTTATAAGTTTTGAAAATCGAACCAAGAGGATCTGCTCCAATTACTTTTATATTCGGATTTTTCTCTTTAAGAAATCTCCCCGTTCCACTAATAGTTCCACCTGTTCCGATACTTGAAATAAAATGAGTTATTTTACCGTCTGTCTGCCCCCAAATCTCAGGTCCAGTAGTCTTGTAATGAATTTCAGGATTAGCCGGATTCGAATATTGATAAGCAAAAATTGAATTTGGTGTTTCGTTATGAATTCTCTTCGCAACATTTACATAATATTCAGGATGATCCGGTTCAACTGCATTTGAAACAACAATAACTTCTGAGCCAAGTGCGCGTAGATAATTAATTTTTTCACTGCTTACCTTATCTGTCACTACGAAAACAGATTTGTACCCTTTTATTAATGCAGTCAAAGCTAACCCGATCCCGGTGTTTCCACTTGTAGCTTCAATTACGGTTCCTCCGGGTTTGAGTTGACCGGAGCGTTCTGCATCTTCAATCATTGCCAAACCAATTCTATCTTTTACGCTTCCGCCGGGATTATGTGATTCAAGCTTGGCGAATATTTTTGGTTTCAATCCCTTGTTTAATTTATTTAGTTGAATCAAAGGTGTATTACCGATTAAATCTATTATACTGTTTTTATATTCCAAAACGTTTACCTTTTAAAATAAGATTTGATGTACAAATTTATAAAGAATTGTTGGGGAATGAAAAGTTAAGAGCTATAGATTGAGAAGTAATTCTTAATAAGGCAATTAGAATTAATCAAACAATTTTTCTAATAATTCATTTTTGGACAATCTATGAAATGAAGCCAGATCATTAATAATACTATTGAGTGTTCCAATTTTTATGGGACTATGATTTGGGATGGTTATGTGGTGGTTCCTTCCAGCTAAATTTTTAGACAACCTTATATGACTTCCTTTCTGTCGAGAAACTTGATAACCAAATTGCTCTAAAGCTAAAACAAGCTGATCGCCTGAGATATCACGAGGCAATCTCACGCTGCAATAATCTCTTCTTTAACATAATGCAGTCTAATTAATTTTGGTTTCTTCCCTTCTTCAAAATGACAATCGACAGCTTCAATAATGCGTTCTTTAAGCTCCTCCATAGATTCAGCTTCTGTAAAAATAGAATATCCAACAGCTTTTGCCTCAAATCCACCGTCTAATGAGTCTTGAATCATAAAAATAATTTCTTGCATCGTAGCTTCCGCATCTATTTGTAATAAAAATAGCAGTTTATAAAATTACAATCAAAGAATTTCTAAAGAAGATCATTTTCCTTCAGCCACTCATCATTATAAATCGTACTGAAGTATTTATAACCTGAATCACAAATTATTGTTACAATGTTTGCTTCACGGTCGATTTCTTTTGCGAGTTTAACTGAAGCCCAAATATTTGCACCGCTTGATCCACCTGAGAGAATCCCTTCTTCATTTGCTAATTTTTTTGTCCATTGAAATGCAGTTTTATCTTCCACTTGGTACATATCGTCAAGCAATTCAAGTTGAGCTGTTTTAATTAAAAATTCATCACCAATTCCTTCTACTTTATATCGATATGGTTGAATCAATTTTCTCTCTTTGAAATAATTATAGAAAATTGATCCCATCGGATCGACACCGATAAGTTTTACATTAGGATTTTTTTCTTTCAAGTATTTACCCGCACCGCAAAGAGTGCCGCCTGTTCCGACTCCGGCAACTACATAATCAACTTTCCCTTCCATTTGTTCCCAAATTTCCGGTCCGGTTGTTTTGTAATGTGATTCGTTATTATCAAGATTATTATGTTGATCGATATAGTAATAATCCGAATGCTGCTTGGCTAAATTTTCTGCAAAATTATTGTAAGATTCAGGATGTTCCGGTGGTAAGTTTGCATCGACTAAAATTACATCAACTCCAAGTACTTGCAGCATTTTAATTTTTTCTTTGCTTGTTGTATTACGGATGACAATTTTTAATTTATATCCCTTTTGCCGGGCAACAATAGCTAATCCCATTGCCGTATTTCCGGAAGAGTTTTCTAAAATTGTATCGCCCGGTTTAATTTTACCTTCGCGTTCGGCTTTCTCAACCATATATAAAGCAATTCGGTCTTTTAGGCTTCCGCCGGGATTCATAAATTCCAACTTAGCCCAAATTTTTGCTTTTAATCCTTTTGAGATATTATCAAGGCGAACAATGGGTGTATTCCCTATCGAATCGAGTACGTTGTAAGTTTTGCTTCGCAAAATTAAATCCTATCAATAATTTTATTTAAAGAAGAGTCAGAATGCCAATACATTTATTTTATTAAACTATACCCTCTTAAAAATTCATCGGCTGTCATACGTTTTCTACCTTCGGGTTGAATTTCCAATATTTGTAGAGTGCCTTCTCCGCAGCCGATAAATATTTCATTCTTTGATTCTAAAATTTCAGCCGGTTGTAATTTCGTTTCTTCTACTACTTTTGATTTATAAACTTTGTACTGCTTATCATCCTTAATAAAAAATGCCCCGGGATAAGGAGACAACCCGCGAATTAAGTTGTGAATATCAACAGCAGATTTTGTCCAATCAATTTTACATATTTCTTTGGTAATTTTAGGTGCCGGTGAAGCGAGTGAATCATTTTGAGGTTGTTCATCAACTTCACCTCTTTCAATTAAAGAAATAGTTTTAACCAAAACTTCGGCTCCGACATTTTTCATCTTATCGTGTAATGATTCATAATTATCTTCAGGTTCAATCACAATTTTTTCTTGAAGAATAATATTCCCGGTATCAACTTTTTCTTTTAGGAAAAATGTTGTTACCCCGGTTTCTTTTTCTCCGTTAATTATAGCCCATTGAATAGGAGCAGCACCGCGGTATTTGGGAAGTAAGGATCCGTGTAAATTTATCGATCCATATTTCGGCAGTGTAAATACTTCTTTTGGAAGTATCCTAAAAGCAACAATCACAAACAAATCGGCTTCAATTTGTTTTAATTGTTCGATGAATTTTTCTTCCTTTAGTTTTTCGGGTTGTAGAAACGGGATATTTTTACTAAGTGCAAATTCTTTTACAGGAGTAACGCTTACTTTTCTTCCTCGTCCTCTTTCTTTATCAGGTGCGGTTACAACTGCTTCTAATTTATGATGACTTTCGAAAATTTTTGAAAGTGAAGTTACTGCAAAATCGGGAGTGCCAAAGAATACAATTTTCATTTGATGAATTACTTTTCGGTTATCGGATAATCTATTTCAACATTTCTATCTGAAATATCACGCAGTTGTTTTTGAAGTTTCTTTTTTATGATTTCATTAACTCTATCGGGAATCATTTTCCCAATAAGATGGTCGTATTCATGAAGAATTACTCTTGCGAATAATTCGTCTGCTTCAATTTCTTCTTCTTGTTCATCCGTATTCAAAAACTTGACTTTTACTAAAGCAGGGCGATCAACATCGGCGCGTAAATTCGGTAAACTTAAACAGCCTTCTTCTATAGTTACTAATTCATCGGATTCTAAAACAATTTCGGGATTTATCATTACTACCGGTTTAAATTTTTCATAACCTTCTACTTCCTTCAAATCAATAACAAAAACAGATTTATTGAGACCAACTTGATTTGCGGCTAAACCGATACCGCTTGCATTCCGCATTGTTTGAAACATGTCTCTTATGTTTTGAATCAGTTCATCATCAACTTTCTGAACTTGCTCGGTTTTCTTACGTAGAATAGAATCACCATAAACAGTGATTGGTATAATCGACATCAACTAACTCCAATATTTTGTTCTTTAGCTCTTACTTCAATTACATCTGCACTTAAATCTTTATAAAGTAAAACTTCCGTTGAGCAGAAGTACATTTTTATAAACAGCCGAAATATAATCAACATTTGTTGAAGAATAAACGAAAGCAAAAGAAAATAGTATGGAGTTCTTGGTATAAATACTTCTAATAGGTTGTAAAGAATTGCACCGGCTGCACCAATTAATGCTATGATTAGAAAGACTGTAAATATTTTATTGAAATTAATCTTTATAAATACCAACGCATAGTAAATTGATTGAAATATTTTTGTTGTGTCTTGAACCGCCATGTGAACTTTTGTGTAATCGGAAACTAAAGTTACTAATCCGATAAAAAACACAAGTAGAATGTATCTTGCTAAGCGAATAATAAAATCAGCCATTTGATTTTCGGTTTCTGAAAATGCCCACTCTATAAATAGACCAAGATAATCATGGAAAATAAATGCCATCATAAAAAATATTAACGATATCAATACAATTTTAGTAAACCGAAACCAGTACTTAACTCCCCCGAAGAAGAAATCAACCATGTGATTTTTTTCGGGTAGATTAAAAATTGAAATTAAACCGCCTACAAAAAATATTTGGATTAAAATATAAACTCCGAACATACTATAAATCATCGATGGTATTTCACCAATACTTGATTCGTAAATATTTCGGAACTGGATATACCAAGTAAAATCAAACCCAAGTGCAAGTTCGTCACTCATTAAAGAATGATTAAGGTTATCAATAAGTAAATAATAGATTGGCATAGATAAAAGGAAAGCAGCTAAGGCATTTATACCCCACAAAAGAAATATAAATTTTGTATTCTTAAATACGGAACGAATCCCAAAGATTAGTGCATTTTTTATTGTGATTGTCATCCGACACTTCCAAAAATTAATAACGAATTTTGAACCCAGAAAAACCAGCGAATAGCTATTGATAAAGACGCCCAATATTTTGGTTCAACCGTGTAAGAATTATTTGCATAATTTATATCAAGAATATTTTTTCTAAACGGATCGACTTCTGCGGCAATTATTTTATGTTCACTTTCTATGTTAAAAATTTTCCATCTATCTGTGCCGTCCCATTCTATATACGTAGTATCAACTTCGGAATAGACGGCAATTTCAGTCGGTGCAATTCCCCCTTCGAGTCTTTCAACAAATATTTTATATGTACTCTCTTCTTTAGCTATTGAGCTAATTTTGTAATCAAATTTTTTGCTGCCGTTAATAAAGTTTGCTATAAACCATTCTAAGTCCAAGTTTTCATAATTCTTTAACACATTTAGAAAGTCATCTGCGGTTACAAGCGAGAATTTATATTTATTATAGTATTCGGAGATAATCTCCAGTATCTCATCTTTACCTAAATAGTTTTCAAGGACTTGCACAATTAAATAAGGCTTTGAATATGCGTTTACCAAATAAGATAATCGATTAGGTAATGCATAGCTTGTATCTCTTATACTTCCTATTTCATTATTTAAATAATAACTTGAAAGTGCATATGATGAGTGTTCGAATTCAAATGCTTTTAAAGAATATATTAATGGAATTTCTCTGAATGATAAGAAACTTATTCCATAAATCGGGTAGTAGTCAATAAATCTAAAATATAGAATCGGGTTTCCATAATATTCGGATAATATTTTTGCTTCCAGATAAGTTGCTAAGCCTTCATCAAGCCAGGCTTCATATACTTCGTTGCTGCTTACAGCGGCATAAAAATATTGGTGGACAATCTCGTGAATAATTGTTGATTCAGGTCTTTGTGTTTCAATTGGGCTGAACAACGGAGTAAAATATGTTATTATCGTTGGGTATTCCATTCCACCGATATTAGCCGTGCGTGGTGCATCAACCAATGTTATTTGAGAATATGGAAACTCACCAATGTATTTCTCCAAATATTCAACAGTGTTAAAAGCGGCTTTAAATTTTCTATCAATTAAATTTTTGTTTTCGGGTTGAATTAAAAAATTTACTTCAATGTCTTTCCCAAAATTGCTTTTATATTTTTTTGTCTGAACATAAAACTCGGGAGATGCAGTCCAAGCAAAATCAATTACATTTTTTGCAGAGTAAGTCCAAGATTTTATCGAATCACTTATAACTACATTAATTAATTGACCAGTTGAACCAACTATATAATCGGTTGGAAGATTTATTATAACATCATAATTGGCAAAGTCGGAATAGAACTCGGTATAAGGATGGTATTGACTGCAAATCCAATGACCGTCTTTAAAGACACCAAGTTTTGGGAACCATTGAGCAATAAAATAGAATTCGCGTCCCGCAGCATAACCAAACCTCAATCTTCCTCTGGGAATGATTAATTCATATTCAATATCTATCAATACTGAATCCCCGGGCAAAACCGGTTTATCTAAATTAATTCTTGCAACGGTGCTGTCGTGTGGATTATAGACCTCCGGTTGAAAATATTCAAATTGGCTAACGATTCCATTGACGGCTAATGAGTGAATTAGAATTTTTGTCCGTTCCGATTCATCAAAACCAAATTTTTTGCCTAACTCCGTTTCATTATTACTGAAGGCATTGGCATACAAATGAAATTGAATTTCATCAGTTGAATATTCAGTTAAGTTTTTCCAAATAATTTTTTCTTCTACTGTTAATAATTTTTTGTCCGGATTGAAATCAACATAAATTTTATAACCGGTAGAAATGTTTCGATTCTTATTTCCCACATAAGAATTTTGACTTTCAAAATCATTTTTTATTGTTTGAGATGAATTACGGGATGGTTCAATTGTATATAACAATAATGAGAGCAGAAAAAGCGGAATTATGAATAAGAATCTTTTCATATAAGTAATATAAAAAAAAGACTGAAGTAAGTATATAAAAAGAAACCCCGCTGTCTTAGCGGGGTTCCATTGAAAGAGCAAGTGCTTTATTACTTATTTATCTTTCTTTTCGTCTTCATCCATCACTTCATAAGATGCATCTTCAACATCTTTATCGGCTGATTTATCTTCGCCGGTAGTTCCGGTACTTTGCTGCTGTGCTTGTTCTTGCTGAGCACCTGGAGCACCCTGCTGTTGATAAATCTTTTGTGATATTTCATTCCATATTTTCGTTAATTTATCGGAAGCTGACTTGATTTTATCGGTATCATTTGTTGACATAGCATCTTCAACCTCCTTAATACCGCTTTCAAGTTTAGCTTTATCATCAGCGGCTAATTTATCACCAAGTTCAGTAATCTGTTTCTTTGTTTGAAAAACTAAACTGTCAGCTTGGTTCTTAGTATCAATAGCTTCTTTCTTCTTTTTATCTTCGGCAGCATGTTCTTTTGCATCTTGTTTCATCTTTTCAATTTCTTCTTTGTTTAATCCGCTTGAGGAAGTAATTCTAATACTTTGTTCTTTATTAGTTGCTTTATCTTTTGCAGAAACATTTAAAATTCCGTTTGAATCAATATCGAAGGTAACTTCAATCTGAGGAACACCTCTTGGAGCCGGTGGAATTCCATCCAAGTGGAATCTGCCGAGAGTTCTATTGTCTACAGCCATTGGTCTTTCACCTTGCAATACATGTATTTCAACAGAAGGTTGATTATCCGATGCAGTCGAGAATACTTCACTCTTCTTTGTCGGTATTGTTGTATTAGCGTTGATTAGTTTTGTCATTACACCGCCAAGAGTTTCGATACCGAGTGAAAGTGGAGTAACATCCAACAACAATACATCTTTAACATCTCCGGCAAGAACGCCGCCTTGAATTGCCGCACCGATTGCAACAACTTCATCGGGGTTTACACCTTTATGTGGTTCTTTACCGAATATCTTTTTCACAAGTTCTTGTACTTTCGGAATACGAGTAGAGCCACCGACAAGAATAACTTCGTCAATTTGCGAAGCTGTTAAACCGGCATCCTTAATTGCTTTTTCACATGGTGCAATTGTTCTGTCAAAAAGATCTTCTGTAAGCTGTTCAAATTTTGAACGGCTGATATTTATTGTTAAGTGTTTCGGTCCGTCTTGTGTTGCAGTTATAAACGGTAAATTAACATCTGTTGATGTTGATGATGAAAGTTCTATTTTAGCTTTTTCTACTGCTTCTTTTAATCTTTGTAAAGCCATTGGGTCTTTTCTAAGATCGATCCCCTCTTGTTTCTTGAATTCATCTGCCAAATAATTAATTAATCTTTGATCGAAATCATCACCACCAAGGTGAGTATCTCCATTTGTAGATTTAACTTCGAATACACCATCACCTAACTGTAAGATAGAAATATCGAATGTACCACCGCCTAAATCGTAAACTGCAACGATTTGTTCTTTATTCTTTTTATCGAGTCCATAAGCTAATGCTGCGGCAGTTGGTTCATTGATAATTCTTTTTACTTTTAGACCGGCAATTTCTCCGGCATCTTTTGTAGCTTGTCTTTGCGAGTCATTAAAATAAGCAGGAACTGTTATAACAGCTTCTGTAACTTCTTGACCAAGATAATCTTCGGCAGTTTTTTTCATTTTTTGTAATACCATTGCAGAAATTTCCGGTGGAGAATATTTTCTATCATCAATTTGTACTCTTGCAGTTTTTGAATCACCTTCAACAACTTTGTAAGGTACTTCTTCTATCTCAGTACCGACTTCGTCAATTCTTCTTCCCATAAATCTTTTGATAGAAAAAACGGTATTGTGAGGATTTGTAACCGCTTGTCTTTTTGCCGGTTGACCGACAAGTCTATCTCCGTTTTTTGTAAAAGCTACAACTGATGGAGTAGTTCTTCCACCTTCAGAATTTGGTATTACAACCGGCTCATTACCTTCCATTACGGCTACACAACTGTTAGTCGTACCTAAATCAATTCCAATTATTTTTCCCATTTTATATCACTCCTTTTATTTATTTAACAAAACTTCATTTCAGAATTATTCTTTTTATAGTAACTTTGCAGTTACAAATTTTACTCTAATTTAGATATAGTTATTTTGGCATTTATATAATGCTGACTACTTTTGATACAATGAATGTGCCAATAAAGAGAAACTGTTAACTTATTTATTTACAACGACTTATAAATCTAACGAGAAATATGGCTTTATGACAATTTGACAAATATATTTATATAAATGAATTATAGTAATAGTATATGACAAATTTGCACACAAGGGGAAATCATGGAAAACAAAGAATTTCAAATTGAAGAATTTGATATTAAGCTCGATACCGAAGAAATTGGAAGACAATTTGTCTACATTCAGCAAGTTGATTCATCAAATGCTTTTTTGCTTACTAATAAAGAACTAAAGACTCATGGTACCGTAGTTTTAGCCGAAGAGCAAACAAAAGGAAAAGGGCGATTAAATCGAGAATGGCAAAGCCATCCCGGACAAAATTTAACTTTTTCAATTTTACTGCGAAAAGTAGACGGCAAGAAAGTTAATATTATAAATCTTGCAGCTTCACTTGTTGTTGCACAAGCTATTGAAAATTTGTTTCAGCTAAATACTTCATTAAAATGGCCAAACGATGTTTTAATAGATAATAAAAAAGCCGCCGGAATTTTAATTGAATCAACTTCAAAAGCAAACGAATTAGATAGAGTCGTAATAGGCATTGGTATAAATGTGAACCAGATTAATTTCCCGGGTAAGTATTTAATTGAACCGACTTCAGTTAGAAAAGAATTTAAGAACAAAGTCAGCCGTGAAAAATTGTTAAGCGAAGTTTTAAATCTTTTTGAAGAAGTTTTATACAAAATCGACGAGAATCCCGAAGATGTTTTGGAAGATTGGAAAGAAAGATGCAATATGATTGGTGGAAAGGTAAAAGTTGAAGGTGCAAAAGAAACCAAGTTCGGAATTTTTGATGATATTGATAAAGAAGGATTTCTAATTCTGAAAACCGGCGAAAAAACCGAACGAATTCATTTTGGTGATGTTAGTTTAAGATAAATTGAAAGGACAAATCTGAAAGTTTATTTCGATAACGCCGCAACAACAAAACTTCATCCGAAAGTTTTAGAGAAAATGCTCCCCTATTTCAATGAAGAGTTTGGAAATCCGTCTTCAATTCATTCATACGGAAGAAAAGTAAGAGTCGCAATTGAAGAAGCGCGGGAAACTGCCGCAGAGTTTATCAATGCAGACCCAAGCGAAATCTATTTCGTAAGCAACGGAACTGAAGCAAATAATTTTCCAATACTCGGAATTGCTAAAACTGTTTTTAATGAATCGCACAAAAATGAAATTATTACTTCATCAGTTGAACATATATGTGTATTAG
>DSBF01000498.1 GCA_011049495.1 Ignavibacteria bacterium | reverse complement strand
TTGCAGAACCTTCTGCTACAGCCGGAGGATTCTTTTACAGTGGTCAAGTAGGGTTTAATTATTGGTTAGGAAAATCAACCGCATTCCAATTAAGAGCCGGTTATTTCCCGTATGTAAGCGCAAGCATACATTTCTCATTATAAAATTCTTCCTATCTTCATGAATCCTCAAGTCCCTTGCATTAGCTAAGTTATATGTGCAGGGGACTTTTTATTTGTGTTGATACTCACAACATTTTTTAGAGTAGAAACTGAGAAAAAGAGATTCCATCTTTTTGAAAGATGGAATCTTTTAATAGATGCGGTCTTTTGTCAATATCTTTTTTTATCTCTCAACTTGAAAAACAGAATCGAGTAAAGTTCCGTCAACCCATTTAACAATCGCAACAACTTTGTTTTTGTTTACTTTCGGTTTTTTGGGAACTCCACCGCATAGTTCTGTAACTTCATTATAAATTTCTTTTATAGATTTGATTGGAAGGTTTGAATTCTTCACCGCTTTCAATAAATCTTTTCGTTTTGGGTTAATCGCAATTCCTCTCTCTGTAACAATTACATCTATCAATTCTCCGGGTCCGACAAGAGTTGTAACTTCATCAACAATAACCGGAATTCTATCTCTGAAAGAGGGGATTGCTAAAATTGTGCATTTAGAAAAAAGACAATTCTGCCATCCGCCGATTCCGTGAAGTAAATATCCATCGGAATGCGTAACAACATTTGCATTAAAATTAAGATCAACTTCTGTAGCACCTAATACAACCGCATCAACTATCGATGCAAAATTTCCTTTACCATGATAGTTATAACTTGTAAATGGAGAAGTGTTAACATGATTCGGATTTTCTCTCATTGATCTAATACCTTCGAGATCGAAAGTTTGTCCATCGAGTATGTAATCGGTTAGTCCTTCTTCAAGCATTTCAACTAAATACTTTGTACTGCCGCCTCGGATAAATCGAGCTTTCACTCCCTTCTTTTTCATTTTTTCTTTTAGGTAAACAGCAAATGCTAAGTTTGTACCGCCTGCTCCAGCTTGGAATGAAAATCCGTTTTTCATTATCCCGGAGTCTTCTAAAAATTGTGCAACGTATTCGGCGATTAATAATCTATCGGGACTTTTAGTTACTTCTGTTGTACCGCTTACAATTTTTGCAGGGTCTCCGAGTGAATCGATTTCTACAACATAATCAACATTGTTGCCTTGAATCTGCCATGGGTAGCAGGGGAAAGGAACTAAGTTATCCGTAACTATAATTACATTATCAGCATATTCTGAATCAGCGAGTGCAAATCCTAAAAGTCCGCAAGCAGATTTACCTCTATCGCCTGTTGCATTACCAAATGGATCGGCTGTCGGTGCAGCAATAACAGCAATATCAATATGAACTTCGCCATCTTGTATCGATTGATATCTTCCGCCGTGTGAACGAAGAACACCGACACCTTTCATTTTGCCTTCACTTGTGTATCTTCCGAGCGGACCATTCATGCTTCCTTCAATATGATGAATTGTTCCGTCATCTAAATATTTTATTAAGTGTTGGTGACAAGGAAATGAAGCAGTTGGAAACCATCTTATGTTTTTAACTCCCATTTCTTTTATTACATCAAAAAGATAATTGGTAAGTACATCACCGTTCCTTAAATGATGGTGCGTAGAAATTGTCATACCATCTTTTAGTCCGGCTCTCTTTAATGCTTCTTTCAAATTTTTTACAACTTTATTTCCATCGGCGGGGTAGTCGGCACAAGTTTTAATAGGAGGTTTTGCTTTGTTTCCTTTCGGTTTGAATTTCCCGATACCTTTGAACGGAATTTGTTTTTGGTTGTTTACTTTTTCAGGGACTAATCGCTTTGCGGAATTCTTTATTAATTTCATTGTTAAATTGTCCAATTGTGTCAAATATTTTGAAACGCATTTTAATGTATAGGTCTAATAGTTGTTCAATGTTTATATGGTCATGAAAGTAATTTGTTGTCATTTATGGTCATTTATAGTTATTGCTTGTTATTTATAGTTTGGTTGTTTGCCAATTGTTTTTATGTAGTTGTTTAGTTTTACACCAATAATTTCAAGTTCTTTGGCAAATTCAGAATATTGATTTTCTTCAATAAGATTTCTATTTGCTGCTTTTCTCAACCAAGTCTTGGTTTCAAACAATGAACCCCTAGAATAATAACAGAATTGTTTATTCTCTTTATAAAAAAATCTACCAAATCCTTCACTTAAATTTGCAGCCATTGAATCGGCTGATTTAACTAGTTGTTTCCCGATTGTATCTTTAAGGAAATAATCCCATTTAATAACGATATTCCATATTTGTTCAGCAATGTTCATTGATAATTGATAAACTTGTAATTCTTCCAACCTCATTATACCCTCCCAATCTATTATAAATATAAAGAATAACCATAATTTTTTTTATGAATATGAAAAACAATAAATGACCTAATGACTATTACTGACTATTTCCCTCCCTCCAGTTTATCTTGAGAAGATAATTTTCTTCAGCGAGTTTGACAATCCTTCTTGCACGTTTAACAACAGGTGCGTCAATCATTTTGCTGCCGAGTGAAACAACGCCAAGTCCTTTTACTTCAGCTTCTTCGAAAGCAATTACTATTTTCTTTGCTTTTTCAATTTCTAAATCAGTTGGCAAAAATGTTTCGTTTACAACTTTAACTTGTCGGGGATGAATGCAACCTTTACCTTCAAATCCAATCGACTTTGCTTCTAACACCGAGTTTCTTAAACCTTCCATATCACTTACATCTGAAAAAACTGTATCAATTGCTTGAATCTTTGCAGCTTTGGCGGCGTTTACAATCATACTTCTTGCGAAAATACTCTCGCGTCCTTCGTTTGTTCTTTCGACACCAATGTCGGCGGTATAGTCTTCAAGTCCAACTGCAAGTGCACAATTAAATTTTGATGCGGATGCAATATCATAACTTTTTATAACGCCAAGAGCACTTTCGATTATCGGCATAAAATAGATCTCATTTTTTATGTTATGCTTTTTCTTAAGTTCATTTACTTTTTCTTCAACTTGAATAATTTGTTCGGCACTTTCTACTTTTGGTATTAAAATTACGTGGATATTATGCGGGATAATAAATTTAAGATCATCCAAACCTTTTGGTAATTGGTTGATTCGTACCATTCGTTCTGCTCCATAAAAATCAATCGAACGAAGAGCATTTCTGACAATTAATTGTGCAGCTTCTTTTTCGGTTGGCGAAACGCTATCCTCTAAATCCAATATTATTCCGTCGGGTTTGTGTAATCCGGCATTTGGATAAAATTTCGGTTCATTCCCGGGAAGATAAAGTCTGCTTCTGCGAAGACGGTCTTTGGTAGTTTTGTATAAATTCTTTTTGTTAAACTCCGGTAAAAATTCTTTATTGATTTCCGAAAAGATTTTTTTTACAGCTAATTCAAATCGTGCAGCAATTACAAAGGGTAGTGCACCCGCATCTTCGATTAGAATGTTTGCATTTTTTAATCCGAAAAATTCCGACATTTTTTTTACATGATCTCGAATCGAATCTCCGTACATCGAATCGACTTTGCTCTTCAAATCAATTTTCAATCCACCGGATTTTTTTAACTCAATTTCAATGTAACAGTCAGATCTGACTTTGTCGCCACGTTTACCGGCGGAAGTTTGTTTAATGTTTTCAGACATTTAATTTCCTCTTTAATAACATTGTCACATTGTTTAATGGCTAAATTGTTGGATGCGTAAAACGACAATGAGACAATGCAGCAATTAAACAATGTAATTTCCTGTTAGTCATAATGCCCAATTATCGAGATTATATACACTTTATCCTTCTCTATTTTATATATCAATCTATCTTTTTTATTTATTCGTCTAGACCAAGACTTAGGATAATACTCTTTCAATGGTTCGGGTTTCCCTAGTCCTTTAAAGGGATCTTTCTTAATTGATTCTAATAACTCAATAATTTTAGTAAGGTATAAATCGAGGTTCTCTATTTTTGATTTCTTCAGCTCGTCAAGCTGTTTTACTGATTCATCAGCCCAGAATATTTTAAATTCTTTTTCCAACTTTATTACCTGCTGAGAATATCATCGACAGAAAGTCGCTTAACCCTTCCTTTCTCAATATCCTTTAATCCCTTTTCAATGCTCTTTTTCCAATCAGGGTTACTCACCACATAAAGATTTTCAATAATGTTATCATATTCCTCTTTTGAAATCAGAACAGCATCTTTCCTTCCTTTGGAACCAACTATGATTACTTGATCGGATGAGTCATTCACATAATTAATTAGTTTATGTAATTTATTTCTTGCTTCAGTATAAATTACTGCTTCCATTTTTTACCTCAATCTGTCATTATTCTGACAGAAATATAATCTTATCTACAAAAACTAACAAGCCATGTTGAATTGTCACATTGTTGAATGGTTAAATTGTTGGATACGTCGAACGACAATGTGACAATGCAGCAATTAAACAATTAATTTCCCCATAAATTCAATAGCAGAAAAATCCTCTGCTTCAAAAATCATTTTCTTTATTTCATATTGCCGATCTTTTGAAAGTAAGTCTGATGCTAAACCTTCAAACTTATTATCAAGATCTTCTTCGGTCATCGGTTCACGCGGATCACCTTTCGGGTATTCCAAATATTCTTCGAATTCTCTGCCGTCTTTAGTTTTAACAACAACTTTCGAAGGCTGTTTTGCAGGGAACATTTTTTCAAATTCTATTGACGGCTCTCCTTTTATTTTGTCAATCACTTCAAAAATTCTTGGGTCGTTTAACTTTTCGTCATCAAATGAATGGACTGTAATTTTTTTATCAACTATTGCCGCAGCAAGACAATAGGGAAGTGAATGATCTGCAGTTTCTCTTGATTCAGGTCTGTATTTAGCCGGATCAAATAGAATATCGTAAGCTTGTGCGAAAGCCGTTACTTTTACTTCTTCAATGTCGGTGTAATTCAAATTATTTTTTATCATTGCATTAAGTACACATGAGATATGCGTATGAGTCAATGCTTCTGTGGGGAAAGCCTTCATACTGCATTCCAAAATTTTATAGCTTTCACCTAAACCTTTTGTGAGAGCATCAACATCCCATGACCATTTAGAGAGACCGTCACGTCCCATCATTTCGGTTGGATTAACTTTTTCTTCTTTAAAATTCCATCCGATGAAAGCGTCCATAAAACCTTCTTTTCCTTCAAATACTTTTTCCGTACCGGAATAACCCCGCTGTGCCATAAGAGCTGCAAAAACACCCGATTGAACTGCCATCGGGTCAACGGTGTTTTTCATCATTGTTAATTTACCTGCTGTAGGACAGCCGATTGTGTGGTTATGCGAACCGTTTATTCCGATTGCATTTACCATTTGATCGACTGTTAAACCTAAGACTTTACCTGCAACAATTGGAGATACAAATTGAGTTAATGTAGCATGATGCCATTTCCGTTCGCGGATCCCCGGTTTTGCAAATAAGCAAAGTCTTTGTTCAAATTCGTAAGCAAGAACTATTGCTACAATAACATCTTTCATGTCGGCATTGACTAACTCCCCAACAGAAAGTGCAGCCGGAATAATATCGGAAGGGTGAGACGGGTCTTCTTTCCAATATATATCATTAAAGTCAAGTGCGCGTATCATTAGTGAATTAACAAGCGTAGTATTAACTGCAGGAATTTTATCACCAAACCCGATAACAGTTGCTTCTTGTTTACCGCCCATTTCATTATAAATATCTCGAATAATATTTACATCTTTTGTGTGATAACCTCCGTATGCACACCCGATTGAGTCATATAAATATCTTTTAACTTCATGAATAACTTCTTTCGGTAAATTTTCATATTTAAGATTAACAGCAAACTCTGATATTGTTCTCGCAATTGATTTCTGCATAAAATCCTCTTGATGTTTTATTTTATCTGAAAATATGGTTTATAAATATTCATAACGCTTTCTTTAAATTCGAATGGATCATATTCTTTATCACCGACAAAAAACTTATAGTGTTTGTGACCTTTTTCGTAATGCACACGATCCATCACTCTCGGTTTTTTAGTATAATCCGGTTCATTTTGGGCCGCGGGTCATCAATCATTATTTTATAAGTTTTCTTTGCCGTTATTATATCTCTGCACAATTTTATGCAGTCTTCACCGACAGCTCTTTTCACCAAACGTTTACCTTGCTGAGAAGAATGAATAGGCGCATTTTTAATCCATTCGTGTAAATGATAAGCAGTCGAAATAAAATTAAACACATTGTCTCCGTTCACGCGAATATCGAGTTGTTCGTAATCGCGGATTAATTTTTCGAATATGTTGCGAGGAGTAGAAAATTCATGAGTGATTTTCATAACTTACCTCGTATTTATTTTTAAAGGATGATCTTAATAGATCAGTTTTCCAATTTTTGCTTTACCCAATTTTCAAGTCCGCCGATAACAATTAACTCTTGAGCGGCTGTTCCAACCGGGCTGAATCCAAATTCCTTTTCTTCAAAAATTATTTTGGAATTTTTAAAATCTATTTCGGCATCTGAATCCGAATAACTTGTCAATTTCTCTGTGCCGAATTTTTCTTTTAAGTAATCAGTTAACTCTGAAGATTCTAGAACGAGAAAGCCGTTATTAATTGCATTACGTTGATAAGTCTGACTTGCAGAACCGACAATCACACATTGAATTCCCGCATGTTTTAATGCAGTAGCTGCTTGTTCTCTTGAACTTCCTGTTCCGAAATTATATCCACCGACTAGTATATCACCTTGCTTAATATTTTTTGCAAAATCCGTATCATAATTTTCCATAACCACTTTAGCTTGATCTTCAGGTTTGAAATCATCTTGATAAGTGTATTTGCCCGGATATATTCCATCGGTATTAAGATTATCTTGATAGCAATAGACTAATCTTCCATTTATTTTTTCTGGGAAACCTTTAATTATCGTTATTTTTTGAACAGCTGATTTTTGTTTTTTATTTAATTGTATTTCGGCTCTAATTTTTGTGGACTCTGATGTAAAATCATAATCAATAAAACCGGAAACAGCCGATTGAGCGACAACAGCCGGGGATGCTAAATAAGCTTGTGCATTCGGAGAACCCATTCTTCCTTTGAAATTTCTGTTTGTTGCGGAAATACCAACTTCGCCATCTTCAAGTAAACCGGTTCCTAAACCGATACAAGGACCGCATCCGGGCGGTAATTCAATTGCTCCGGCTTGAATTAAAGCCTGCCAATAACCTTTTTGTTCTGCTAACTTTTGAACTTCGCTTGACGCGGCAGCAACATAAAATTCTACACCTTTTGCAACCTTTTTACCTTTAATAACTTCCGCTGCCTGTTGAATGTCTTCTAATCTGCTGTTTACGCAAGAAACCAAGTATGCTTTATTAATTTTTATTTTTTCCTTTCGCAATTCTGCAACCGACTTCATAACTTTTACCGAATTCGGTCCGGCTACATTAGGTGTGATGGAAGAAAGTGAGATTGAAATAATTTTTGAATAGTAAGCATCATTATCAGGTTTAAAATACTTCAATTCTCTTACCAGCTTATCAATTTTATCTTTATTAAGTCGTGGATGTCTACCGTTCCCATCGGCATCGGATGGAACGCCTTCTAATCCTCTTCGGGCAATAAAACCTGCTCTTGTTCTTAACCATCTAATTGCAATATTATCAATTGGGAATACACCGGCAAGAGCACCCCATTCTGTTGTCATGTTAGCAATTGTAAGTCGTTGGTCTAAACTTAAAAACCTTATTCCATTACCGGTGAACTCAATAACCGTATTCAGTACTTCATCTTTGTTGAAATAACCGCTTAGTGAAATTATCACATCTTTCCCTGTAACGCCGGGTTGAAGTTTCCCATTTAATTCAACTTTTACAACCGGTGGAATTTGCCACCATGTTCTGCCGGTTGCCCAAATTGCTGCTGCATCGGTTCTAACAATCGGTGTACCCAAACATCCGATTCCACCATACATATTCGAATGACTATCAGATGCAACACACATTGTACCGGGGAATGCATATCCCTCTTCTATCATTATTTGATGACCAATTCCTCTTCCAGCGGGATAAAAATCGCATCCCATTGATTTTGAGAATTCCTCTATCTTTCTATACTTCTCTAAATTCTTTTCCGATTTATTTTGAATATCGTGATCGAGAGTGTGAACAACTTGTCGAGGATTTTTAAGTTTAGTTGCCCCTATACTTTTAAATTTTGGAATTACTGCTCCGGTATTATCGTGGGTCATTACATAAGCCGGTTGAATAGAAACATAATCACCGCTTTTAACTAAATGGTTTTCTTCAAGACCTACTGCATGCTTTTGAACTATTTTTTCAATTAAGTTTTGAGGCATTTGAGAATCCTTAATATTATTAGAGATTGCTTTTCATTCTATTCGAAATAACTGTCCAATTGTCTAATGGCTAAATTGCCAAAGTTCTTTTGAGCAATGCGACAATGTGACAATTAAACAATTTTATACTTTTAATCTCGTTGTATCTTTAAACGGCTCGAAGCTCACAAAATCCGCATGATGTACAATTATTGATTCTATCGTGCGTTTGCCTAAATCACCTTCTTTTGAATGATATGCAATTATATGTTGAATTTCAGCAGGCAGACCGAAACGATCCGCAATTGAAACACCGCTGAACGGATGACGTAACAATTTACCTGCTTTGCTTGTTGATAGTTTACCGTCAACTTTTTCATACTCGATAAGTTTACCTACATCAATTAAAATTGCACCGGAGATTAAGTAATCCCAATTAATTTTCACATCATCTTTGAAATTATTCTCCATAATTTTCGCAATCTCAATTGATAATTGTACGGCTGTTCTTTTGTGATTCATAAAAGAGATGTTGCAATTATCGATTAATAATGAAAAGGGAATCTCTTCCAAATCTTCAGGGTTCAACGGACTATTTTCAATCGCATACTCCCAACATTTGTAAGTTTTCTCTTTTATATCTTCATCTTTTATGAGTTCGATTTCAGGCCATATATTTTTTATTTTTTCTCGCATTGTTCCTCCGTTATAGTAACACTGATTTTTATGATGCTTATGATTGAAACTGATTTAAATCATATTAAATCATAACTATCATAATGATCTGCGTTCCTATTATAGTTTTTCAATTATCGCATCCGTCATTTGTTGAGTTGTTGCAGCACCTTGTTCGATAGCTTTTGATCCGCCTCTTAATTTCATCATATCGTATGTTTTAACTTTACCTTCTTCAATGACATCAGCAATTGCTTTTCTAATTTTGGTAGCCTTATCATTTTCACCGATATGATCCAGCATCATACATGCGCTAAGTATCATTGCAATCGGATTTACTATCGATGGATTTAGGTTTTCATACTTAGGCGCTGAACCATGAGTAGGTTCAAAAACAGCAACTTCATCACCAATATTAGCAGAACAAGCGAATCCAAGTCCACCGACCAACCCTGCAAAACCGTCACTGATAATATCACCGAACATATTTTCTGCGACAAGCACTCCATAATCTTCCGGGTTTTTAGTTAACCACATCATTTGTGCATCGATATTTGTATCCCATAAATCAATACCTGGATATTCTTTAGCAATTTGACGGGCAATTTTCAGATACATACCTGAAGTCTCCCGAAGCACGTTTGGTTTTTCACAAACTGTAACATTTTTATAACCGAATTTCTTTGCATAATCAAACGCTGCTCTAAATATTCTTTCCGTAGCTTGACGAGATACAATGCGTGTCGATATTGCCATATCTTCACTTTTAACATCAGCAAATTTTTTCATCTTTGGGTGAGTTTCTAATGCATCTCTAACAACTTTGGGAGGGTTTGTCCATTCAATTCCGCCATACATTCCTTCAGTATTTTGTCTAAATATTACAGCATCAACAGCAGGTTCTTCATAACTGCCTTTTCCGTCTTTTCTAATAAAATTAAGCGGGTTACCTTTGAATGCTTTACATGGACGAATACAAATATCAAGATTAAAATGTTGTCTTAAACCAACAATAGGGGAGAAGTAAACATATCCTTTATCTTTTAATTCGGATGCTAATTCATTAACAGCATCATCTTTTGGTTTGCTTGTAATTGCTCCGAATAGTCCGATTTTGTGTTCTTCGAGAAGTTTTATTGTGCGGTCGGGTAAAGCATTTCCTTCTTTACACCAAAACTCCCAACCGATATCACCATGCACATAATTTGCTTCAAAACCGGCAGCTTCGAGTATTCTAATTGCTTCAGGTAAAACAACTTTTCCTATTCCGTCACCCGGGAGAGATACTATTGTTCGCATACTTGCATCCTTTTTATTAATAGTTAAAAATTTCTACAAGAAAATTAGATAGAGTTATCAATTTTAGCAAGAAAATGTTACAGTATCTGTAACAAATAATGTCGATTTTTTAGAATTTTATATCGAGTTGAACGGAAATTCGATTATCAAGATTACCTGCAATTTCGTTATTTCCGCTGCTAAGAACAAGTTCATTCGGTTTGTATAATTCGGAATATTTGGCTGAAAGTCGTGCAAAATCGAATAAATCATATTCTACCATCAAATACCAGCGTGTACCTTTACCGAAAAGAGCGGGGTTATTCAAAATTCCGCGTAAATCATTTTCAAATTGATAAACACGTGAATTATATGATTCTGTATCAAAAAGCACAATTCTACCATAAATTCTCAAAGAGTTAATCGGTTCATACCGTATATCCTGAAGTATCAAATATCCTTTTTCATGCACATCGGTAACTTTTTGGTCGAAGAATGCATATTCAATTCTTGTTCGGAAACGTAAATTTCGTAAAACATAATAATCATAACTTACGCGTACATTTGTTCTTATCTGGTCTAATAAAATATCTTCGTTATTAATACGTTGTGTTACTTCTTTTTTTTCACGTTTGAATCTGACATTCAATAAAGTTCTTGGTGCGGGACGAAATTGATAATCTATAAGTACTTCATCACCGGAAGAAGGATAAGCCGAATTAAAAGTAGCATAAGGAAACTTAAACTGGTCGTAATACAAATTGATTATTCCGATATCCGATCTCCAACGTAATCCGTTATAAATTCCAACTTCATTAGTTGTGTTTGATGATTCGCCGAACCCGGTACCTTTAATTGTATAAAAGTTTCTTGGATAATTTCTGAAAGAGGTTATAAAAGAAAGTTGATTCGTTAACACCCACTCAAGATTATTTATTGAAGCAACTGATACTTCGTTATAAGCAATTTCTCCGCTTAATCTAAATTTATTGTAGACTATGGAGTAGCTAGTAGAATAAAAGTTGAAAGATTTTCCGTATGGTTTAAAAAGTCCGCTTTGTGCAATTGGATGTTCATATTCAATATTTTGATATGCAACTCCGAGTGTGACGAAGTTGAATAAATAAGCCGAAACTATTCCACCAATTGTTCTTTCACTTGTTTGATTGAATCGAGAAATTTCACCGGCAGTTCTATGATAACCGGATATTGGGAGAGATGTAATCTCACCGGTTTCCGGATTCACGTTTGCATCACGTTTATTATCGGAATAAAAAACAGTCAAATCAAAAATATCATATTCAACATTTGCAGCAGCGCCGCGGTAGAATTGATTTTCATCCGTGCTTGTATAATCTCTTATACTTCTTGCCGAACGGGTTATGCCTCTAACGGCTTCGCTTCCTTTCCCGAACGAATACGGTCCCCAGTAAATTAATCCCTGTCCGAATTCAATTAAATAGTCACCTACGGTTATCTTTTTAATAAAATCATAATCGTTAAATGAAAATGAATAAGAAGTGAAGTCATTAAATTTTGTTTCGCCCGGGTCTTTTTCAATAAGAGCAGCAAGATTAAAGTTACTGAATTTCAGTTTTGCTCTTTGATAACTTTTTAATTCCGAACCGGCATAGTTACCGTTTGTAAATCCTCTTCTAGTTTGAAGGTCTTGTATAAATCTTGATCTAATTTCTCCAGAAAAATCCGAGAGGTCAATAAATGGTTTATCAACAACTTCTCCATCGGCAATGAAAGTGAAAAATTGTAAAGCTCGTGCAAGGTTTAAATCCAACCCTTCAACAGCAAAGAGTTCTTGTTTAGAAAAGAAACTGCCGAATCTTTCTCTGTAACTAAGAATGTTTTGTGCAGCGTTTAAGTCCAAGAATGGAATTGTAAGCAGAGTATTAAGTTCAGCCGTATTTAAGTTAATAGGATTGTCCTGTAAGTCTTCCAACAAATCATATAAAAAATCTTCCTCCAAATCGATGGAGGCTTCTTCTAAAAGATCTAATATTAGTTGTGATGAAGTTAAAGTAGAATCAGTTTGAGAATAAGTTAACAGTATAGATAAAAAGAATATTGGAATAATTTTTTTCATCATCTGTAGAAGAGATATTGTTTGATTTTTTCTTTTCTTGAGGAAGTAGGATTAAAATCAATGATGACCCCCATTTGATGAGTCAAGCCTAAATCGGGATGCGAGAAAAAAGCATAGTCAAGATTCAAGAATGAATAATGAATACCAATTCCAACCGAATATGAACTTGGTTCACTCATAAAACCTGATCTGAGAGTTAAGTATTCGATGATACTATATTCAACCCCAAGCCTGAAAGACGGTTCAAAATCAATTTCTTTTTCTACAGAACCGTTAAAAGTTATATCCTCGTTAAAATCATAGCTTGCACCAAATCCCAATACAAAAGGAATTTGATCAGGTTCCGTACCGTAAGTTGCTCTAAACAAATTATGAGTGTAAACAGCCAATCGTGTAATATCGGATAAATAATATAAAGCACCCAAATTAACAGAAAAAGTATTATCGTTTCCGTATCGCTCAATAGATAGATTTTGATAGTAACCAGTTGCTCCAACAAATAATTTGTTATCAATATTACTGGAAAAGCTGAGAGCGATTTTGTTTTCTTTATATAATTCAAATCCGTATTGCATATAACCGATTGCAATATTTCCAAAAGAAAAAGGTTCGATATATGCTGCATAAGCATTTGCAAGTTCGCTGACACCAAAGGGCGATGGAGAATAATATACTCCCAATTCTCGCCAGTTCATTTGTGCTAAACCTGCGGGATTTGTAAAAACTGCAAATACATCGTTAGAAAGTGCTGCATCTGAGTGAGATAAAGCAATTTGTCGGGCACCGGGTGAAACTTGTGCTGATATTGCCGAGTATAAAACAAGAAATACAACAAATGTTAATTTGTGATTTTTTTTCATATTTTGAAGTTACTTTATTGTCTAAAAAGATTCAAATTCCTAACTTTATAAAAAATAATTTTGTAAAGGAACGACCGATGAAAAAAATAATATTCGTATTAATGTTTATTTCGGGTTTAATTTACTCACAAGAATTACGTGCTAAAGTTACTGTAAATTATGAACAACTTCCCACAGCCGCTAAAGAAAGATTAGTTGATTTCCAGTATGCAGTTGAAAATTATCTTAACGATACTCGTTTTACCGAGCTTGATTGGGAAGGTGAGCCTATTCCATGTTCATTTAATATTTTTTTTACCGGAAGTGCAGGTGAAACTAGATACAATGCTCAGGTTGTGATTAATAGTCAAAGACCAATTTATAAGAGCCAAAGAAGTTCTTTAATGATGAATATAATGGATAAAGAATGGAGTTTTGAGTACGAAAGGAATCAAACTTTAAGATATAACCTCGTCAGTTTTGATCCGCTTACGAGTTTCTTAGATTTCTATGCTTATTTAATTATTGGTTTTGATATGGATTCTTTTAGCCCGCTCGGCGGTAGTCCTTTTTTTGAAAGAGCATATGAGATAGCTCTGCTAGGTGCTAATAGTGGATTCAGTAAAGGTTGGGCATTGGAAAGTTCGGCATATAATAAACGCAGTCTTCTCGATGAAATTCAAAATGTACAATTCAATCAGTTCCGAAGAGATTTTTACGATTATCATTACAACGGGCTTGATATATTTAATGAACAAAAAGCAGCTGCTAAAAAAAATATAATTAAACTTGTCGATAATCTTTATAAATCCATTGATAAAATCGCGCGCAATAGTGTTCTGTTAAAAGTATTCTTCGATGCTAAAGCAGGTGAGATTGTTGATTATTTGGAAGGTGTTGACGAATTAGTTTTTCGAAAATTGATGAAAATTAATCCCGCAAACATTTCCAGGTATGAAAAGGCAATAAGCGGGTAAGTATAATTTTATATTCTAATTCATTCTGTTTTTGAAGAAATGTAATTTCTTATTAACTCACCTTACGCACAAACATTGAAGGTTGCTTGTTTTTAACCTTCAATGTTGCATTAATTGGCTTAAATTAAGTTACCTGAAAGGTCTGAAAACAGTAACCTTTAAGGTAACCTGTAAGGTAATAACATCTTTGCGAAAGGAAAGTTATTAATTCATATTTGTAGACAGATTTGAATTGTTTATCCTAAATCAGATTAATTATCTTTCCCAAGTTTTTGCAATTCTTTTTCATAAACACGGTACTTTTTGTAAAGGTCTCCATTCATAGTTTCAGCGCCTCTATTCATCATTGTGTTATCTTCAAGAATCCAGCTTGCTTCTCCTCGAACGATATTTCTTTTCTTTGCACGAACCATTATTTCATAATATAGAGCTGCATCAAGACCTCTTTTCTGAAATTCTGGAATAACACCGAGTATAAGAATTCTCGCCCAGGGAATTGTTTTTCTTTTAGTAAACAATTTGATGAAGTTGAAAGGGAAAAGTCTGCCATTCATTTCTTTGAATATAAAATTGTAATCCGGCATAGTTAGAGCAAAGCCGACAGTTTTATTTTCAATTTCTAAAAAGAGAACAAGATTCGGGTCGACTAACGGTTTTAAGTCTGCGGCAAGAGCATCAATTTCTTCATCGGTTAATGGAACAAAGCCCCAGTTAGGCTCCCATGCTTTATTATAAACAAATTTAACTTTCTCTAACTCGTTATTGAAGTCTTTCATATTAAGTGGTCTTATAGTTGCATTAGATCTTCTCAAGGCAATATCGGCAACCCGTTTTATCTTATCATTAGTTTCCATTTTCTCTTTCGAAATTTTCCATGCGTATAAATCCTTTGCTTTTTTAAATCCGTAGTTATCCATCAAATCAATATAATACTTTGGATTGTAAGGCATCAAAATTCTCGGCGGATCATCGAAACCGTCAATTAACAAACCGTATACATCATTAACGGAAGGATTAGCGGGTCCCCGCATTGCGGTCAATTCTTTTTCGGAAATCCATTGTGCGGCAGTATCAAACAATTTATTTGCAACATCTTGATCGTTAATGCTTTCAAAAAATCCAAAGAAACCGATTTTGTCATTATGTTCTTTATTATGAAGATCATTTTTGATTGCAGCAATTCTTCCAACAACCGAACCTTCTTTTACTGCGAAAAACAATTCCATATCTGCATGATTGAAAAAAGGGTTTTTCTTTTTATTAAGTACTTTCTTTATATCGTACAAAAGTGGTGGTACCCAATTCAGGTTGTCTTTATAGATCAACCAAGGAAATTTTAGAAATTTTTTCAAATCAGATTTGCTGTTTACGGTAATTATTTCAACTGATGACATTATTATCTCCGGTTTAAAAAATAACAATGGGGTTACAAGAGTTTGCAACCCCAAAATTTATTATGGTAATATTAATAATGTAACTTATTCAATGATTCCTAATTCTTTACCTACTTTCTTGAATGTATCAATAATGAAATCGAGATGTTCATCTTCATGAGTTGACATATAACTAGTTCTCATCATTTGTCTTCCTTGCGGAACACCTGGTGAAATAAATACATTCACAAAAACACCGGCATCATATAACATTCTCCACATCTTAAAGGCAAGTAAATCATCGCCGACAATAACCGGAACAATAGCTGTTCGACCATCAATAACTGTAAACCCGGCTGCACGCAGTTCGGTTCTTACTTTGTTAGCGTTCTTTATTAATTTTTGAACACGCTCAGGTTCTTGTTCCAAAATTTCTAATGCAGCCATTGCGGCGGCAACAGAAGCCGGAGTGGGAGAGGCAGAAAAAATCAAAGCCGCAGCATGATGTTTAATATAATCGATCACTTTTGCATCACCGGCGACAAATCCGCCTAAAGAAGCAAATGTTTTTGAAAATGTTCCCATAATTAGGTCTACTTGATCAACAAGATCAAATTCGCTTGCGGTACCTCGACCACCTTTGCCGATAACACCAACCGAATGCGCATCGTCAATTAATATTCTTGCATTATTTTCTTTTGCCAATTCAACTAATCTCGGAAGTTCAACAATTTCTCCACCTGTACTGAAAACTCCGTCACTTACAATTAATTTTGCTTGATCTTTACTTGTTTTGCTCAATACACGTTCAAGATCATTCATATCATTATGTTTGTAACGAAGCAGATCGGCTGTAGCACCGCGTGCCATCAAGTTACCTGCAACAATACAAGCATGGTTGTCTTTGTCGGAAATTACAACTTCACCTCTTTGAACTAAAGTAGGAATAATTCCCTGTGCAGTTTGATAACCCGTACTGAAAAGTAGCACCGCTTCTTTCTGGAAAAACTTTGCCATTTTTTCTTCAAGTTCGATATGAAGATCAAGTGTGCCGGTAAGATAACGGGAACCGGAGCAACCGGTGCCGTATTTTTCCAAAGCTTTTTGAGCTGCTTCTTTAACTCTTGGATCTGCTGTTAAACCTAAGTAATTGTTTGAACCAGCCATCACAATTTTTCTGCCTTCAATTTGTACTACCGGTCCTTCGTTTTCTTCAATCGCTCTGAAATAAGGGTACATACCGCTTGCCTTAACTTCTTCTGCTCTTGTAAAGTCGTAGCATTTTTGAAATAAATCCAACTTACCTCCGGTTCTATATGATATATTTTTAGTATTTTTCAAAACAATTTTGAAATTTAATTGAGATGCTGTATAAATGCAAATAAAACAATGAGATAGATTATAACATGAACAATCAAATTATATCTGTAGTTACAGGTGCAAACGGTTTCGTTGGCAGCCATTTAGTGGATTTATTGCTAAAGAAAGGTCATAAAGTTAAATGTATTGTTAGGAGTTCAAGCAATTTAAGGTGGTTGGAAGGAAAGAATGTCGAACTCAGCAAATGTGGTCTGTTTGATAAAAATGGATTGAGTGAAGTTCTTAAAGATGCAGATTATCTTTTTCATGTTGCCGGTGTTGTTAAAGCTAAAGATGAAGAGGGATACTTCAAGGGGAATGTTGAAACGACTAGAAATCTTTTGGATGTTTTAGTTGATGTGAATCAGAATATAAAAAGAGTTGTAATTGTAAGCAGTCAAACCGCTGTCGGTCCTTCAATTGATTTGAATACACCCAAGAAAGAAAGCGATCCTTCACAACCAATTACGACATACGGAAGAAGTAAAAAAGCTCAAGAAGAATTAGCAAAACAATATATGAACAAATTACCGATCACAATTGCACGCGCTCCGGCAATTTACGGTGAACGTGATACTGAAATTTATCTCGTTTTCAAAACTTACAAATATGGTCTGTTTACTTTAATTGGCTTTAATGATAAACGGCTTAGCTTAATTCATGCCTCGGATTTTGTAAATGGATTATACTTGTGTGCCGAAATCGATAAAGCTGTTAATCAAATTTATCACATAACTTCCGAAGAGTTTTATACATGGACTCAAGTTGGTAAAGAAATTCAAAAATCTTTCGGAAGAAGAGCCCTTACTCTTAGATTACCTCATTTCTTAGTTTATTCGGTTGCGGCTGTTGCTCAGTTTTTCGCAATGTTCAGCTCAAGTGCGGCTACTTTTAATTTGGAAAAAGCAAAAGACTTTGTTCAAACATATTGGACTTTAGATTGTACAAAAGCAAAAGAAGATTTGGGTTATCATCAAAGTGTATCAATATCCGATGGAATTAAACGCACCATTGATTGGTACAAAGAAAATAAATGGCTGTAAACTATTTTCTTTTTAGAAAAAAATAAATGAGTTGAACTGCAATTACTGTCCGAGTTACCGAACCCAAGAATTGAGCGGTCAATATTATGTATTTGCTCAAAACAATTTGCGAGCTCGCATTCCAAATCTTTTGAACTTCCGAATGAGATAAATATCGATTTAGTGATATTAGATTTAATAGTAGTTATATGATCAATATGCCAGTGAATGATTTTATTTTTAGAAAGATGTCTCGTTAATCTTTGTTTTAGATTTTTTTGTGCACTTCCTATATAATAGTAATAACCTGCTGAAAAAATTCTGCCGGCAAATTTTTTTATCCTTACCGAAAAATTTTTCTCGGCAAAAATTTCCAAAACATAGACGCCGGAATTTAAGGTTTGTTTGCTCCCGGTTTTGCTCCTTCTGCTATCCAAGTTTTGATACCTTTGATTTGATTTTCGGTAAGTGGAGGCGCCGAGCCCGGTGGAGGCATTGGTTGTGTTCCGCCGGTACCTTCTATTGCCCAAACAAGTTTACTTGTACTTGGGTCCCCGGGAAAGACAATTGATAAATCGGCTGTGGCATTGCCGTAATTTGTTAAGCTCAAACCTCCTGCACGGGTACCGTCATCGTGACAAAAAGACGATGCACATTTTACGGAAAATATAGGTTGTATATGTGTATAATAATCAATATTTGAATCCGGGATCAAGCGTTTATCTAATTCATCGCTTGTTATTGTATCATCGCAACCTGATAACAGCATCATAAAAAAGAGAATTGAAATACCGCTTATAATTATTTTGTTGTAAAAATTCATAAAAACTTAATTTCTTTTTTTGTCAAACTTAGAGTATTTTTTACTAACAATCTAACCACAAATTTAGCCGGTGGAAAAATGAAAAATATTTTTACATATCTAATCATAATAGGTTTCATATCAACTACATTTGCACAAAAGGAATTGCTTCAATCGGGACCGATGGTTGGTTATTCGCAAATGCGAGAAGTTTCACTATGGGTTCAAACTACAGAAGCTGCATACGTTTACTTTGTTTATTGGGATAAGAATGATCCGTCAATCCAATTTCAAACATACTTAGTTGAGACTTATCCGGAAGATTATTATATGACAACATTAATAGCTGATTTAGTTGAACCGGGTATTACATACGAATATCAACTTTACATTAATGATATACCGATTGAATTGGAATACAGGACGGAATTTCAAACTCAAAAACTTTGGCAATGGCGCGAAGATCCCCCTTCATTTAAATTTGGTATTGGAAGCTGCGCATACATTAACGAAACAATTTATGATAGACCCGGTGAACCTTACGGAGGTAAGCATCATATCTTTAAAACTATTTACGAAAAAGCTCCCGACTTTTTTGTTTGGATGGGGGACAATTCATATCTGAGGGAAGCAGATTGGCATTCACGCACCGGAATCCTAAAAAGATTAACTCACGATAGATCACATCCTTTACTTCAACCGATGCTTGGTTCGATGCATCATTATGCGACTTGGGATGATCATGATTACGGTCCGAATAATAGTGACAGAAGTTTTTGGGCTAAACATCTAACAAGAGAAGCATTTCAATTATGGTGGGCTAATCCTTCATATGGAGTACCCGGTGCCGAAGAGGGAATAGCAACATATTTTGAATGGGCTGATTGTGCTTTCTTTTTAATGGATGATAGAACTTACAGATCACCCGAACATAGACATCATACAAAAAGGGAAATGCTTGGCGAAGGTCAAATCGAATGGCTGCTAGATGCACTTTCTGCAAGTTATGCTCCTTTCAAATTTGTTGTAATCGGCTCAACGGTTTTGAATCCTGATCCGCTCGGTGAAAATTATTCTAATTACCCGGATGAAAAAAAATACTTACTCGATATGATCGAAAAAGAAAAAATCAACGGGGTAATATTTTTAACAGGCGATATTCATCGGGGTGAATTAACAAAAATTGAAAGAGAAAATAATTATCCGTTATACGAAGTTACTGCATCACCACTTACAGCCGGAGTTTCCCGTTATGATCAAAATGCTGCGAGAGTTGATGGAACATTAGTCCATGACAGAAACTTTGCATTATTAGAAGTAACCGGGGCAAGGAAAGACCGCACATTAAACATAAAAATGTTGGATGCCGACGGTAAAGAGAGATGGAATTATTCAATTAATGAAAATGAGTTGAGAACAAATAAATGAGCCGAATCTAAAAAGCCCAATTTGAATATTTTTGATTTCGGTTTTATTGCAAAATCAAAGAATTTCGATAGTAATTTTACCTTTTTAGAGCAGGCTCATAAATCATTAAAAACAAATTTGTTGTTATCAATTCAACCGCGCTGAACTCTGATCTGCCCTGTGAAAATTATTCTCATTACACGGATGAAAAAAATTAAAGGATTTTTTCAGTTAATTAGATTTGAGCTTCCGTTTGCTGCCGGTGTTTGCGTTGTAATGGGGCAATTATTAGCGTTAGGAGAATTCGCACCAACATATATTACAATTTCCGGTTTCTTTTCGGTGTTTGCAATTTCGGCATCAATATTAGTGCTGAATGATTATTTTGATGTTGAAACTGATAAAATCAACGCACCGCATCGCCCGATTCCGGCTAACCTCGTTTCACCTTTAGAAGCACTTCAGCTTTCGATAATTTTATTAATTATTGGATTCATACTAAGTTACTCACCTTACGCAAAGATGTTATTACCTTAAAAGTTACTGTTTTCAGACCTTTCAGGTAACTTAATTTTATCATATTAATGCAACATTGAAGGTTAAAAACAAGCAACCTTCAATGTTTGTGCGTAAGGTGACTAAGTTATATGATTAGTATCTCCGCACTTATGTTTTCCATAGCATTAGCAGTCATTGGATTTTTATATAATAGAAAACTTAAAAAGAGTGGTTTACTTGGAAATATTCTCGTCAGTTTTTCGGTTGGAATGACATTTATTTTTGGTGGTTTAACAGTCGAGTTACCATTTCACAAAATGGTGATATTTTTTAGTTTGATTGCTGCTTTAATAGATTTGGGAGAAGAAATTGCAGCCGATGCAATGGATATAAAAGGTGATCTTCTAATCAATTCAAATTCAATTGCAATAAAATATGGTAAAGAGACAGCTCTTAAAATAAGCGGTTTGATTTTCTTTTTTGTTGTTTTACTTACGTCAATTCCGTTTTTATTAAAATGGTTTTCATAAGTTTATTTACTGCCGATTTTATTAATGGATTTCTTTATTGTATATCCAACTATTAAGTTAATTAAATCACGTAATGAAGAAGGTCGTAAATATATTCGTTGGATTTATTTGGGTTCGACAATAGAGTTAGTGATTTTTCTACTTATGCGAGTAATTAGTCGATCCTTAAAAACTGAATTTGATTAGATATTTAGGCACAACCCGGGACAAATAATCTATCAAATTTGAGATTCG
>DSBF01000407.1 GCA_011049495.1 Ignavibacteria bacterium | reverse complement strand
GTAATCATATTTCATTTTTATGCCGGATAAAAAAGATAAATGTTAATAATGTAATTACTATCTCAGTACTAAACATACTTGCTGCTGTTCCTTCTGCTCCATATAGTGGAACAAGTATTATTAGTAAAATTAAATTCATTATTGCACCAACAGAGATAATTTTTCTGAACTCGCTATCAAATCCTTGTCCGAGCATGTATTGTATTCCAAAAATATTGCTTAAGAATATAATGAACGGAAGATAAGCAAGCCATTTTAATATTTGAACCGAGTTTAAATATTGTTTACCCAATATAAGAAGTATTAATTCTTCGCTAAATAAAAAAAGAGATGTGCTTAATAAAAATGCTGGTATTCCAATAACTATTATATACTTATTAAGAAATTTTATTGCCAATGCTTTTTGATCCCGGAACAAATTAGATATATGCGGAAAAATTGTTTGCCCGGCAATTCCTCCGACATTCTGAACTGCGGAACGAATTTTATCTGCGCCGGTAAAAAATCCGACTGCTGCGCTACCACTTATCAATCCCAGTATAAATGTGTTTGATGTAGTGTATAGCATGATCAAGTATTGTGATGAAAATAAATTAAATCCTTCTCTCAAATGTTGTTTTATTGATTCATACTTCGGAAGTGTTAAATCAACTAATTTCTGTCTAAGTATATAGTAAATAGATGAGACACCGGTTAATAAAAGAACACCTGAAGTAATTACTAAATATATTATCAAATCTTCTTCCTTAACTACAAATAAAAAAATAAACACAACACCAATAACTCTAAAGACAATATTAAAGATTGTTATATAATACATTTTCTCAATGCCTTGAAAGAACCAAACCGGGAATAATAAATTGCCGATTATTGAGAAATAAGCAATTGTATAAATCAAAAAGTTTTCACTGAAGAATGAAAATACTGAGATAAGAATAAAATACAGAATCGAAATTGGAATAAGCAAAATGATTTTACTGAAGAAGGTCAAATTAAAAAGATGATTGATTTTATCTTTATCGCCTTTTGATTGAGCAATTTCTCGTGTTGATGAAAAATTAAAACCAAATTCAATAACAGTATTGAAGTAAACTAAAAAGGCAAATGCAAAGTTTGCTAATCCAAAATTTGTTGGTCCCAAAACACGGACTAAATAAGGGAACGTAATTAGCGGGATGATATAATTACTGATTTGTAACGCGGTTAAAGAAGAAAAATTTATGGCAAGTTTTTTTATCAAAATAATCTTTTCAATTATTTCCTAACCAACCAAACTTCCGGGTTTTGGTAATTTCTTTCATTCCATATCTCAAAATGTAAAATGTTGCCTTCCAAACTTTGGTTTACTTTGCCGAGCAGCGTGCCGCCGTTTACTTTGTCACCTTCAATTACACTTATTTCGGAAATGTGTCCATACACCGTGCGGTAATTATTTTTATGAGTAATAATTACAACACTTCCATAACCGGGTATCCATTCAATTGCGGAAATAATACCTTCGGCAACTGCGAAGACTTCTTCCCCTTTTTCTGTTTGGATATCTACACCGTAGTTCAACGTAACTGTATTTAATTTTATATTTCTATTTTCACCAAAGTTACGGATTATCTTACCCGATTTAACGGGCCAATTAAGTACACCTTGAAGATTGGAGAAGTTTTCAAAGTTATCATAGTTGTAGTCAAATTTGACTTCTTCATTTTTGAGTCGTGCAAGACGCATTTCTTCTTGTCTGCGCCTTTCGTCTTCGATCAATTTGGCAATTAAATTTTTTATTTGAATTTCGGCTTTTCTTTTTTCGTCAGTTTCCTGAAGCAAAGCGTTTTGGTCTTCTTGTAATGACGTAATAATTAATTCACTAACAATTTTCTTATCGATTAAAGCTTGTTGTTCTGTTTCTTTTTCAACAACGAGTCTTTCTTTCTCACGTTTTTCATTTTCTCTTACTTCAATCAAATTTGTAATTCGTTTCTTCTTATCTTTAAGTTGATTCAAAATATCTTGCTTTTCCGAAGTTATGTAGTTTAAGTACTTGTAACGAATTACTGCTTGATTAATAGACTCGGCACTTAATAGAAATTTTAGAAAAGAACCTTTCCGATGTTTGTAAAGCCAAACCAAGTAATTTGAATAATCATCTCTAAGTTTTTCAATTTCACTTTCTAATTCAGCGATCTCGTAATTTAGTCTATGAATTTCTCTTTCTTTCTGATTTTCTTCTTGCTTTAGTTTTGTAATGATTTGACTTATCAACAAATTCTGTCGATTAATATTTTGCAGCGCTTGTAGGGATTTTTTTTCTTGGTCCGATAAATCATTTAGCTTGGATTGCAATGAAGAGATTTCCGAACGAAGATTCTGCAGAACAACATTATGTTCTTCAATCTTATTATTGCTTTGCGCATTTACGGTAAAGTAAACCGCAAATAAAACAATTATGAAATACTTGATTGTTTTTACCATTCAATTATTTCTGCATCTTCGGGTATATTAAAACTCAAGCTGCCAAGTTCTCTGTTTACTCTAATGCTTCGATAATCTATATCAATATTTTGATTCATCAACTTATAATTGATATTAATTTTATATGGCAGCGGAACTTCATCAAACAGTTCGAAATCCTTATATGATCCCTCTAAAACTAAATTCCTTGGTTGTTCAATAATGCTGAATTTAGTAATTGCTAAGTCATCTATTAAAATCTCATAGAGACTATTCCTGCCGGTAATTTGTTCGGAGTAAGATAAAAGATATGAATCATTTCTGATCAATAATTCATCAGGTTCACGTCTAAGTTTATCTGTTAAGTCAACTGCACCGGCAAATGCATCCATTAATTCATCAAAAGTAAGGTCTACTTTAAAGATATTTTTTAGTGATAAATCTCTTGTTACTCCTCTATAAACTCTATTATTTATAACATCAAAAAAAACAAAATCTCTTTTCGTAGCAACAGATTGTGCAAGATCAATTCCGAAAGGTCCGTAAAAAGATATCTTCAATGAATCGGGTTTCTTTAACGATACTTGAAAACTTGCCTTCGCTGTTAATTGAGGACTACTAAGATTTATTGTACCGCTTCCGCTAAAAGTTTTTATTTTCCGTCTATTTGCTTCTAATTTTTTCATTAATCGATCAGCCGGTAAAATACGTTCTTCATCAACCGGTTTTGACGGTACACATGAGGAAAATAAAAATGAGATCGAAATAAAAATTAATAAATGTATTACTGCATGAATAAAAGTTCTTTTCACAATTCACCTTTTTGAATTTTTTCTTGTAAACCTTCTCTATCGGGATCAAGTTCAAAAGCTTTCTTCCAATATTCCAAAGCTTTTATTTTATTATCTAATTTGAAGTATACATCACCCAGATGGTCTGTTACTTCAGCGTTATCTTTGTTTTTCTCTAATGATTGATAAATATAATCCTTTGCTTTTTCATAATCACCTAACTTAAAATATACCCATCCGATCGTATCTAAATAAGAAGAATTATATGGATCAATTTCAAGAGCTTTCTCTACCATCTGTAAAGCTTTTTCTAATTCGATATCACGTTCAGCCAATGCGTATGCATAATTATTTAATACAAGTGCATTCTCTGAATCAATGGATAGTGCATATTCATAAAGTTCCTCTGATTTATCATGATTACCGAGATTTTCTTCTATCAAACCGATTGTACCGATTAATGAAACGTTCATCGGTTCCTTTTCCAAAGCACGGTTAAGATAAATTAATGCTTCTTCTTCCTTCTTTAGTTGATTCAGAGTAATTCCGTAAGCGTATAAACTTGTAAAATCATCCGGGTTCAGCAGTAAAGATTTTTTGAGATAGGATTCCGATTTTTCATACTCTGCAGATTGTGTATAAGAAATACCAAGTATTAAATTTAATGCAAACTCATCAGGGAATCGTTCAATTACCGGCTCTAATATTTCTATCGCTTCTTCATACCTGCCGGAATCGAACAGAAGTCCGCCAAGTGACATGAAAATTTGCGGATTCCAAGGAGCAAGTTCACCCGCAGATTTGAAATGTTCTACGGCTGTTGAATCTTCATTTTCATACAATGCTATTTGAGCTAAGTAAAGTTTAACCTGCCAATGTGTAGTATCAGCATCGATATCATTAAATATCTTTTTTGCTCTTGGAAGTGAAAGAGTATCTTTGTCAGCATGGTTAAAAAAGGCTGCGCCAATTTTAATTCTCGATTCTAAAGGCATATCAGCCCGTTCACTTAATTTTACGTATACTTCGGATCCTTCCGCCCATCTATCGGATTGTATCAATGCATTTGCTTTGTACTCAATAAGATTAATATCCTCAGGAAATTGAATCAACAACTCTTCTACTATTTCTAGTGCTTTATCATACTTTTCAGTTTTTAAATACGACTCGACTAATAATTTTCTCATTCGAAGATTATCGGGATCGATTTGAATCAGTTCTTCAATTGTTGAAATTGTTCCTTCAACATTTCCCGTACGTTCATTAATGTTTGCAATATTAATAAGCACATTCCATTCCGGACCAATTAACTCAATTAGTTTATGATAAAGTTCAAGTGCTTTCAACGGTTTAGATGATTCATAAATTTGAGCTAATGAATAATATGCTCTTTCATCAGAGGAATCTTTGCTAATTATACTTTCGTAAACTTTTGCAGCAGAATCGGGCTGGTTGCCTAATTGATAAATTGAGGCGAGTAAATAATTATATTCAAAATTATCGGCATCACCTTTAACTGCATCTTTTGCATGTATTAATGCAGCAGGAAGTTTTTTTATTCTCATGAAATTTTTTGCAAGAGCAAAATGAATTCCCGGTGATGGGTCTAATCTCAATGCTTCCTGGTAATCAATAATTGCTTCTGTGTAATTGCCTTTCATTTCATTAAGCGAACCTGAAATAAAAAGTTCTTTTGCATATTCTTTGTTTTTTGTTGATTCCGGCGAGCTTTCTTTTGTAATTTCAGGAGAACCCGAACATCCATATAGAAAAATTATTATGATTAATAATGAACTGAATTTATGCATATTTCCCTTATAATATTGATAGAAAAATACTTTTTAAGTGGTTTAATAACAAGGTGATTTCTTTGCTTAGAAAGTCTTATCTAACTATTTTTACAATTAAACTTATTTTATGAAATTCGATCTTGCCATATCATATACGTGGATTTACGACATTGAGTTTACTCAATTAATTGAGAAAATGTTCCAGGCAAATGGGCTGTCAACTTTTCTAATTAAACGTAATAATATTGATGAAACAACTAAATTCATTCAGGATAAGAAAATTTCTTTTAAAGCTTATTTGGATCGTGCATCGGATGAAGATAGTAATTTTTTAGAATTAGCCGATCTGCTTGAAAAATCTTCTTGTAGAATTATTAATCAATACAAAAAAGTTGCACAGTCAACCGACAAAGCACTTGTACAACCGAAATTGATTAATGCAGGTTTGAAAATACCGGAGACAATAATCGTCCCACCTTATGAAGTACAACAAGAGTTAAAGATTACAGAACGAAATTTAGAAAGAATCGGAAGACCCTTTATTATTAAGCCCTCATATTATTCCGGTGGCAGCGAAGGAGTAATAAAAAATGGATTTACGTTCGATGATATTCATGCTGCTCGAATGACCAACAAAGATGATAGTTATTTAATTCAAAAGAAAATTTATCCGGTTGTAATTAATAATCACCGCTCGTGGTTTAGAGTTTTATGGGCATTCGGTAAAGTCATTCCTTTATTGTGGGACGATGAGACTTTGGTTTATTCCGAACTTGATGTTAATTCCGAACACCCAGAAGTTTGTAATGATATTGTTGATAAGATGAATACAATTTATAAGGTTGCCGGACTTGATTATTTTTCAAGTGAGTTTGCGTTAACTAAAACCGGTGAGTTATACTTGATCGATTACGTGAATGATCAGTGTGATATGAGATTAAAATCCAAACACCCCGATGGGGTTCCAAATAAAATTGTAATAGAATTTATTAATGAAATGATACGATTTGTTAAATCACTTTAGAAATATAGATCATCTTCAATAGAATCCAATATGTTCAGATAACTTTGGTATCTCTCTGCATCTATTTTATTATTTTTTACGGCTTTTATTACGGCACAACCCGGTTCATGATGATGTGTACAAGTGTTGAATTTGCATTCATTTACAAATGGCAGAAACTCAATAAAATAATGTGATAAATTTTCTTTGGTTATTCCGTAAGGGTCAACTTCTCGAATTCCCGGGGTATCGATTATAAAAGTATCCTTTTCAACCTTTTCCATTCTTACCGTTACAGTGGTATGTTTACCTTTCCCGGAATAATCACTTATTTCTTTTACTTTAAAATTCAAACTTGGAAAAAGGATATTATAAATTGAAGACTTCCCTACTCCGGAATGCCCCCAAAACATATTTACTTTCGATTCCATTACACTTAATAATTTATCAAAAGAAGAATCCTTATAAATTATTGAAGTCAAAAACACACCATACCCAATTGACCGATACATTTCAGCATACTTTTTAGAAATATCATTTTTATCCAAATCAATTTTATTAATAATAAGATATGGCTTAACGTTTGAGCTTTCTGCGATTACAAATAATCTATCGACAGAACGGTTATTGAATTGCGGTTTTTTGATACTTGTAACAATAAAAAAATTATCAACGTTTGCACTTACGATTTGCTCAAGTCTTTCTCCCCGGTAACTTGCGCCTTTTATCTTCGGTGCTTTCCTGGAAATATGATTTTTTCTTTTTAAAATTTTCTCAATTACACCTGTGCCGTCATCGTTAATTTTATATTGAACGAAATCACCGACAGCGGCAATATCCAGGGTATAGAGTTTGTCTTTTTTTAACTCAAACTCTTTTTGAAATTTTCCTCTTAGCGAACAACGGATTACATTTTCTTTTTCGGTAAGAACATAGTAATCTTTGCTCTCAATTCTTAGTATTCTTCCTTTTATAATTTTCTCCACATAAAAAAAAGCGCCTCAGAAAAAATAAGGCGCTTAGTAAATGAAGTCAATCTATTGAGGTTGACTAAAATAAATAACGTACTGTTAATAAAACGTTTGTTGATGTGATATCCTGGTAAGTACGGGAATCATCAAATCCGTAGTTATCGCCAATATTTTTCCACCATCCGTGAACATAAGCAACATCCAATGACAAAACTTTATTCGGCATAATTCCCAAACCGGCTGTAATGAATTTTCTGTTAAATTCAGACGGATCATTTTTAAAAGCAGATGGCTGCATTATGAAACCGCCTCGAATAGAAATGAAAGGATCAGGTAATCTATACTCGAAACCAAAATTATAATTTAGAACTTCTTTGAAAGCATCTTTTATATCTCTGTTATTTGAACTAACCAAACCTTGATCCAATCCATCACCGAATTTCATTTGTGTATAATCAATAAAAGTAGCCTCTGCCGATATAGTTAAATCGGCTAATTCATAAGCAAATGCACCGGTGAATTCATAGGGTGAAGTAATATCATACTCAACATTGTTTCTTATCGGATCAATTTCAACCATTGTCCCATCGCCAAACTCGCTCGTTGCTTCAACAAAGTAATTCTCTTTAATTGTATATTGAGTAGGAAATTTAACAGTTGCACCTATTTTCATAAAACTCGGCAGTTTATATAGGAAACCAATTTTGAAATCCCAACCGGAAATATCCCAGTCGATTATATCATTAAAATAAAAAGTTTGGAAGTCGGCAGTAAACGGTTCGGATGGGTCTGTACGAACTGAAGCATCATAAACATTACGAGTATCATCTTCGTAGTATCTTCTGTCACTTTTATAAGAACCGGAGATAATATTTAATGTTCCACCGAAAAAAACATCTTTGGCAACTTCAATAGCGCCGGCTAATGACCAGCTATTAATTTTCCCCTCTTCAATAATATCTCCACTTTGGTTTAATTTACCATTTATAGGAGTTTGTGTTCCTGTTGTATCTGTTAAATATAGTTCATAAGAGATATCGCCAAATCCAAGTAATGATTGAATCATCGAAGTGTTACCGCTATTAAATCCATTAAATTCTAATGCGGAATTAAAATTTTTGGATTGATTAAAACCAAACCCGAAAACTAAACTTCCCTGCACTGTCGGCATAGGAAGAACTAAACCTGCCTGGCTTAAATTTGTTGTACTATTCGAGAAATCGGTTTTATTCCCGAAAAATTCCGTGCTGTTATCAAATGAATTGTAGAGAAAAGAACCACTGAATTCAGGTCGTGTTGCCGTACCAAGCCCGGCAGGATTAAAGAATGTTCCACTGTAATCATAACTCAAAGCATTATACGCATTACCCATACCCAATGCTTTTGCATTAGCCCCTATACCGGGGAAAGATAATCGTAAAGCATCATTAATATTTTGGGAATAGTTTGTTGTTACAACTATCAATAATAACATTAATAAGTAAATTGAGATTTTTTTCATAACAACTCCGCAATTAAGAATAATTATTTCCGCTCTCCTCTGCTTGAGGAAGAACTACTGCCTCTACTTGACGATGAACTTGATCCGCTCGATCTTGAGGATGAAGAACTACTTGGTCTTGAATAACTTGAATTATTGCTGCTGCTTGTAGAAGGACGAGAATATGTACTTCTACTCGGAGAACTTGAGCGCGGCGCTGAAGTGCTTGAATTACTACGACTTCTAGGATTTTTATAACTTCTGCTCGGCGTTGTTGTACGTTCGGGAGTCTTTACTTTTTGCGGTGCATATGAACGTGTTGAGCTATTGTCTTTTTTCGGAGTAGTAGAACGAGTTGAGGGCTGTGCTCTGTTTGGTGTAGCCTCACGATTAGCATCAACTTGATATCTTCTTGCATCTTTACTTTCAACTTCGCCAACTTTTCTTCCTGTTTGCGGAACTACCCTTCTATTTGTATCCGTTGTTCTGCCGGTAGCTGGGGCTGGAGTCTTTGGCTTATCAATACTTCTACCGGTTCTGGGATCTTGTCTCGTTGTACCACTTTCATCAGCATTTCTCGATGCAGCAGTTACAGTTCCTCTATCGTTACCAGTTGTTCTTCCTGTTTGTGCGGTTCTGCCATCACCTGCTCCTCCGTCTCGTGTACTGCCGAGAGTAATTGTACCACGACCGTCATCTATACCTCTTCCTCTTCCGCTGTTTCGTAAATTCGTATAACGATTAGTTCTTTCTTTGTATTGACTGTACGGATAATTACTACCATATTTATATCCATAACCATAATAATAAGGTGAATGATAATAGGAATAACCCCACCAGCCGGCATATGCTAGTGGATAAAACCAAGGATCCGGGAAGAAAATATAAGTTGGATAATAATAACCCCATCTATAATAATCGTAATAGGAAAAACTAAAGTAGAAATATGAAGAAGGATAATAAGCACTGTAGAATCTTCTGTAAGCAGGTCTATAAAATGGATCGTAATAATTTTCTATGAAGACAACATCAGGGTCTGAGTAATAATATTCTCCATCTTCATATGCATATGATTCATCATAATATGTAGTAGAATCATATTCGTCATAATATTCTGTAGTTTCGGATTTTTCAACTTTTGCATAACCTCTATCATAATCTCTCATTGCAATTTGTGTGTAACAACCTGAAAGAAAGATAGAAGATGCAAATACTATCAAACTTGTCTTCAGTAAAAATTTCATCTCACACCTCTTTATTTTATAAACTTCATTTACTAATGGTAATTTTACAAATATTATGCCGATAAAATGGGGTAAAAAACGGGAATATTTTACGAATTGATTTTTGTTTGTATAAGATATTGCACGTTAATGTACAATATTTTATACACCTTTTAACTGCAAAAGTTCACAATTATTCGGATGTATTAGAAGATAGAACGTATGAATTCGACAAAGATGGCTCTATCGGCTTTGTTGCTTGTAATTTTTTTGTTTGCAATTAAATCTCTCAAATCAAGCCCTATTGTAAAACCTTCTCCAACCGACCATCGAAGACCGATATTCATATAACCCGCCCCGTCACCATATGCTTTAATTGTATTATCATTAATAGCAAAATTATATTCGCCAACGAACGAAATTTTTGGTCCAATTGTTTTTTCAAAACCGACACCAAGATTTAAGTCTTTGTCATCATCATCGCGCTCTAATGAATAATTTATTATTCCATGCAAACTGAGGTAACCGAGAAATTCAAAATTCTTAGCAACCGCCAGATAAAAACCGGGTGATTTTATTTCAAATCTATTGAGTTCTTCATCATACAATCCTTTGCCTTGAGAATCAAATCCTAAAGTGAATGCAGGCATACCTTCAGTCTCGTCAATTAAGCGGGCACGAACATTGACACCGGGTAATTTGTACCAATCGACTTTACCGGTACCAATAATATTTGCACCGCCGTAAGAAATACCAAAACTGAAATTATCAAAAACACCAACTTCGATTTTTGATATTACAACACCGAATGGCAGAACATCGGCGGTTACACCGACAAATCCTTTTTCAAGAATTCCGGCTGAAGGAAGATCAATTAAAGAACGGTATTCATATTTAGCATCGGTACCGGCAGTACCTTGCGCAAATTGAATAACACTTAAAAAGAAAAACAATACAAGTGCAATTATCTTTTTCATCTTCATTCCGTTTTGTGATTTGGTATTTCTACAAGAAAAATATTTTGTGTTTTATTAGTATTTATCTCCAGCTTAACCTGAATAGAATCATCCTCAAGCTGTAAATTAATGACATTTTCTGATTCAGAAATTTTTTTAATATTTTCTTTTCCTTCAACAATTTTATAAGAATATTTAATACTTCTCCAAGGTGCTCTCTTTCCTAATGAATTGAGCGGCACTAATTCCAAGACATAATTTGAGGAACTCAATTCCTTCAAAATTATTTTTACTTCGTAGATATTAAAAATATAGAACCAAGATAAGAACAATAAAATTAAGAGTGTAACAAAAAATGTAATGATCAATTTTATTACTTTATTTTTTTTTGAATGTTGTTCCACTCTTTGTATCCACAAGTTGGAAACCAATGTCTGCTAACTTATTCCGTATTAAATCGGCAAGTTCATAATTCTTATTTTTCTTAGCATCGGTTCGCATTGATATCAGCAGCTCAACAAGTTCATTTTCTTTTGAATCGCTTATTTGTTTTGATTCATTATCAAACTTGATTATTCCCAAAACATTTTGAGCGGTTTTTTCCAGGAATAATTTCACATCTTCATAAAACTTAATATCAATGTTATCATTCTTAGCAATAACAGAGTTTACCGATCTGACAAAATCAAAAATTACTGCAACAGCTTGAGGAGAATTAAAATCATCATCCATACTATTTTCGAATCCGAAATAGTATTTATCAAAATCAAAATCGATTAAATCACCAACTATATCTTTTGCAATTTTTTCATTAACATGTTCAACAAGATTGTTGATTTTTTCCAATCCTTTTTTTGCAGATTCTAAAAGGTCTTCACTGAAATTTAACGGACCCGCATAATGTGTTTGACTAAAAAGAAGTCGAATTGATTCTGCAGAATATTTTTTTAGTATTTCCCTTGCTGTAAAAAAGTTACCGAGTGATTTAGACATTTTTTCGTTTTGAATATTTAGGAATCCAAAATGAATCCAGTACTTTACAAATTGATGGGAGGTTGCCGCTTCACTTTGTGCAATTTCATTTTCGTGATGAGGAAAAATCAAATCATTTCCGCCTGCATGAATATCAATAGTTTCACCCAAATGTTTTATACTCATTGCCGAACATTCAATATGCCAACCCGGACGTCCTTTTCCCCAAGGACTATCCCAAGCCGGTTCACCCTCTTTTGCTTTTTTCCAAAGTGTAAAATCAAGCGGATTTTTTTTCAGATCATTTATTTCTATTCGAGAACCGGCAATCAATTCATCAATTTTTTTACCGCTTAATTTACCATAACCATCAAATTTGTTTACATCATAAAAAACATTGCCTTCAATATTGTAAGCAAAACCTTTCTTTATTAACGAATCAATCATGGAAATAATTTCTTCTATATGTTCGGTTGCTCTGGGGAACAAATCGGCTTTTGCAATATTTAATAATTTTGTATCTTGAAGAAACGCATCAGCAAATTTCTCGGCAATTAACTTAGAATCGACTTTTTCCTCATTCGACTTTTTGATTATTTTATCATCAATATCAGTAATGTTCATTACATATTTGACATTATATCCTTTATAGATTAGATACTTTCTGATAATATCCGCCATGATAAATGATCTTGCATTTCCAATATGAAATAGATCATATACAGTTGGTCCGCAAACATACATCGTCACATTTGGCGGGTTTATCGGTTCGAATTCTTCTTTTGTTTTGGTAAGTGTATTATATATAATCATAAAGCCATTTTTTTTTGATTAAAATATACTAATAGGTCTTACTTTATTCAAAATTAATTACTATATTATTCTTGTGGATATAAGAGACTTATATCTCATTATCTAAATATCCTATGTTTTCTTAGAACAAATAAATCGCAAAAAAGGATTTCTTGAAACTTAGAAATTGACCTTGATTCTGATTAGAAAATATGCGAATTTAACGAATAATAAGATGGTATTATCTTTGATTTTTACTAAACATAAATAAACTCATTTCCCCAAACAGGAGGCAGTTATATGTCAAAAAACCTTACCATTTTACTGAGTACTGTGCTGTTGTTTTGTAGCCTAACAATGGCACAATCTCTAAAACTGGAAACATACGGAGTTTCTCCCCGTATGATCACCTACGACCTCGTTGATGATTTCTTCGAGTATCCTTACAGCGGATTAACGAGTGTTGGTGTTGGTACTATGGTCTATTTAAAAGTATCAACAGCAGAAAGTTTTACTAACCCGGTGTGGACTATGCCGGTTTCTCCCGCAGGCTCACAAACCACACTAAACAATACTTTAGCTGAAGGCGATAATGTTATTTACTTAAAATTCACTCCTGATAAAACAGGCAGGTATGTAATTGAATTTGGTGATAATGGAGTGACAGCCGATATTACTTTTAATTCAGCAATGTATTTAGGTGTAGATGGCGGCCCGGTTTCATGTATGAATTGTCATAACAACTCACTATACGGATTTATTGAAACAAGTGGCGAGGAACAGGTCACTATTCAGATACGGAAAGAGCTTTTAATGGTGAACTCAGTTCACATTTCCGCGCCAGTTGTTTGCAATGTCATACTACCGGGTATGATGCAAATCCAACAGCAGTAAACGGCGGATTTGACGATTATCCTTTTGAATTCCCTGCTCAATTAGGACCTGGAGTTTGGGATCAATTAGTACAACAATTCCCCGAAGCAATGGCGATGGCAAGAATTCAATGTGAAAGCTGCCATGGACCAGGTGGAAATCACTTAGGGCAAACCGGCAACAATGCAATTGTTACTAACCTTGATGCCGAAACTTGTGGTTACTGCCACGATCAAGGTTCGCATCACGTATTTCCACAGCAATGGGATATTTCTGTCCACGCAACCGGACCTAATGTTGGTTATGCAGGCGGAAGAGCTGGTTGCGCTAACCGTCACAGTGGTTCAGGTTTTGTAGAATGGATTAAAGGCGGTCAACAGCCGCTTGCAGCAGCACCTAGCCCAATTCCGATAACTTGTGCTACTTGCCATGATCCTCATGACGCTACAAACCATGCACAACTTAGATTAGTTTCTGCAACACTTACTAATGGTTATGTTGTTAATTTAGGTAATGAAGGAAGATTGTGTATTACCTGTCATAAAGCACGAAGAGACGCTGTTGATTATACTAATAATTATTTGAGAAATCTAAGCAGTCACTTTGGACCTCACTACAGCGGGCAAGGTGATGTATTGGTTGGTAAAAATGCTGTGACATGGGGTTACAATGTTCCTACTTCACCTCACCTTCAGGCTATAGATAATGCTTGTGTCGGCTGTCATATGGGACCTGGTCCGCTTGATGAAGAAACACAAAAAGCATATACGCAGGTGGGCATACATTTGCTATGAGAACTCCTGACGGTACTGCAAATGTGGGTGTTTGCGCTCCTTGCCATGGTGATGTTGGTGATGATTTTGACCAGAAAAAATTATATATCAACGGCATTGCAGATCACGATGGTAATGGAATTGAAGAAGGATTGCAAATTGAAGTTGAAGGACTTTTACATCAAATTTATGAATTATTACCCAATGATGGTGCGGATCATTTAATGATTACTGACTCTTCAGTAACATTGGTTTAAGCACAAGCTGCCTGGAATTATTTGTTAATTAATACGGATAGATCGCGAGGTATGCACAATCCTGAGTTTGCCGTTGAATTGTTGAAATTAACGCTTGGTGTATTAAAAGGTGAAATCAGTGATGTTGCTCCTGAAGATGGACAAATTCCGGTATCATTCGAATTAGCTCAGAACTATCCTAATCCATTTAACCCATCAACTACAATCAGTTTCTCGATTCCTAAAGCAGGTGAAGTAACATTAACAATTTATGATGCATTAGGCAAAGAAGTTACAAGATTGGTTGATGATCACATTTCTGCAGGAAGATATAATGTTGAGTGGAATGCTGCAAATAATGCTTCAGGTGTATATTTCTACAGAATTACAACCAATGAAAATGTTCAAGTTAAGAAGATGGTTCTTGTAAAATAATTTTCTCAAACATCCTCTGTTTTTGTTATTGAGACCCGGTTTTGTTGGGTCTTTTTTTTGATTTAAAACTTTCGAAAAGATTATTGGAACATTGCAGCCGATCAAGCATCACTTGTTTATCTCAATTTCCCTTATCCCGAAACCGGAAGTAGTTACAAAGACTTCAAATTTTTTCGGTTTGCCGGTAAGTTGATATGCCGCGTTTCCATATACAGTATTAACAAACGGCATTTTATGACCGACATCATAAAGTATATTCCATAGAAAATCTTCTTCATCTTGAATTAAGGAATGAACGGTTGGCGATGTTGAAATTTCTTCCTCAGTCTTAATGAATCTGCCGCGAACTCTGTTTAACCTATAACGGCTATTCAGACCCAAAAAGTTCATGTAATCAGACCACTTCAGAATATCTCCTTCAATCATCCATTGATCACCTGCAATCTCAAACCTATAATAATTTGATTTACCATCTTCTAAAAATTCTTCCAAAAATAAATTGCAACGCTTTTCGGAAATTGGTTGTATCTCTACAACAGCAACTTTTTCTTCATAAGTAAAATTATGATATGCGATAAAAAAGAAACCTAAGAAAAGCAGCATTCCTCCAATTGCAATAAGCAACAGCATCGTAATTAAATTTCTACTGCTTCCTAATAGACCGGGGATTTTCTTTTCTTCTTTACCGACTAATTTCATAATTCGTCTTTTAAGAAAAACCATTACGGAAATTATCCCAATAAGAATTCCAGACAATCCGATTACTATAAGCAGGTTGGGATTTAAGACATCAAAAGGATTAAACATGGTTGTACTCGTTTGTAAATAATGTTAAAGATATAGGAAAGATTTTTAAAATACACCCTATTTTACTAACGTAATTTTTCAATTAGTGTTTGCATATCGAAAGGAAGTTCGGAATCAATAAAAACTTTTTCTTTTTTTACAGGATGGAAGAACCCTAATGTTTTTGCATGCAAAGCTTGTCTCGGCATTAATTCCAACAAATTATGAATTCTTGATTTCATTTTGGGAAGATTGCTGCCGTAGACAATTACTCTCCCGCCATAAGTCGGGTCACCAAATATAGGATGATTGATGTAAGACATATGAACACGTATTTGATGAGTTCTACCGGTTTTTAATTTTAGCTTAAGAAGTGAAGCGAATTCAAATTCTTCTATTACTTCATAATAGGTATGTGCATGTTTGCCCTCAGTATCGCTCACCGAAAATATTTTACGATCTCTTTTACTTCGTGCAATGTTTGCGATTACTTCACCCGTACTATTTTTGAATATGCCCCAGCATATTGCCCAATATTCTCTATCGATAGTATGATCGGCAAACTGCTTGGCTAGTTTTGCGTGAACATTTTCATCCTTCGCAATAAGCAATAAACCACTGGTCTCTTTGTCAATCCTATGAATAATGCCGGGACGAACCGGGTTTCCACTATTATATTCACTTAAATTTTTTGTGTAATGAAGTAACGCATTAACTAATGTACCGGAATAATTTCCAAGTGCAGGGTGAGCTACCATGCCGGGAGGTTTGTTTACAACAAGCAAGTATTCATCTTCATATAATATATCGAGAGGAATATTTTCCGGATCGATGTGTTCCGGTCGAGGTGAAACTGGTATCTTAACTTCGATTATATCACCGGGGACAACCAGGTAATTGGATTTGACCGTTTTGTCGTTGACAGTAACAAGTTCAGCTTTAATTAATTTTTGAATTTTCGATCGTGTGGAATTTTCAATTGAGTTTGCGAGGTATGTGTCTATACGTTCTTTTTTCTTACCGTTAGTAATTTCGTATCTAAATATTTTTTCCGATATCAATTTGCTCATCTTTTACCGTCTCAATTGGTTCGTCTTTTTCGGTTTCAGCCTTGTCTTCATCTTTAGATTTATCATATATTTTTCCATGGAATATCAGCATTAATATAACACCTATAGTAACAGATGCATCGGCTACATTAAATATCGGCCAAGTTTCGTATGTTTTACCAAATAATGTAAAATCCCAAAATTCCACTTGGAAAAAGTCTACAACTTTACCGTACATCAGAGGAGCATATCCGTAAAACACACCGTAGAAAGCTCTATCGATAAAATTACCGATAGCTCCGCCAAGTATTAAAGCTAAAGAAAGACGGTTAATTAGGGACTCATGTCGAATTTTATAAATATAATAGATCAGCCCGATAGAAGCGATAAGAGAGAAAAGGGATAGAAAAAATTTTGAATTTATCCCTACATTAATACCGAAAGCCATACCGGGATTTTCTACAAATGTCAGACGAAAAAAATCACCGATAACTGAAATACTTTCGCCGAGGTTCATTCCATTAACCTTGATATTAAGGAACGGAATTGAGAATCCCTTTACAAAGAGTTTTGAAACCTGATCTATAATAACTATTGATAGCGAAACGTATAAGACTCTCAAACTTTTAAACTTCCCCCTTTTACTTTCCTTGCATTTTTTGCTTAACCTGCAGGCAATGCTGTGTATGAGGCACGGCTTTCAATCTTTCCTTTGGAATAAGCGGACAGGTTGGACAAAGATTCTGCGGCTCATCAATACATTCAACACAAATACCGTAGGAACCGTTTTCAATCCTCTGAAGAGCTTCTTCAAGGTAAGTGAGGAATTTGTTTTCTCTTTGTGCCCAGAGGTATAATTTCTCGCGTTCCATCGCATCGGTGCCTTGTTCTGCCATATGCAGGGAATAAGGAGAGCTTTCGTTTACATACTGACCGGTAGTCGGGTCCATCATTTGTTCTTTAAGAGATTGAAGTTGTTCAATAATTTCATCTCTCTTAACAAGGATAATATCCTTAAATTCTTCAAGATCCTTTTTAGGGTATCCCTTTATTTTTTTGACTACTTTTTTGGGTGATAATATTTCAACCTCTTTAACAACTTTTGTCTTATTTGAAGCAGTCTTTGTGCTTACTGATTTTTTTGCAACTGATTTCTTTTCAGTTGCTTTTTTTGCCGTTGTTTTCTTTGCTACAGGTTTTGGTTTTGCTGTAGTTTTTTTAGGAGCCGTTTTCTTCTTTGCAGCAGTCTTAGAAGTTTTCGAGCTCGTTTTTTTTTCGGTCTTTTTTGCAATTCCCATTTTAGTCCTCCCGCAATAAATTACTCTTTTGCTTTTACAATTGAAATCTTACACTTGTAATCGCCGATGTCCCAACTTTCCGAAAAACCATTTTCGGAAATTCCGGAAATTAACTCGTTTGCCAGTGTTTCACGTGTTATATATTCCGAAAATTGGATTATATATTTAATGAATTTTTCGTCGGATTCATAGAAAATTCGGATTTTATCAATAACGTCAAAATCAGCATCTTTTCGCATATTTTGAACTCGATTTACGAATTCCCGAGCATAACCTTCCGCAATTAAATCATCAGTTAAATCAGTATCAATGCCAACAGTTACACCCTCTTCACTTTCGACCAACCAGCCTTCAATTTCCGTGCTGATTATATCAACATCATCTAAAGTTAATTTGACATCATTTCCATCAATATTAATTTCAAGTTCTTTTTCTTTCTCAAGTTTTGCAATTTCTTCTTTCCCGAATTTGGCTATTTCTGCAGCCAAACTTTTCATCAACTTACCATATTTTGGTCCGAGAGATTTAAAGTTAGCTTTTGCCGATTTATTAACAATCCCGGAATCATCTTCGAGCACTTGAAGTTCTTTAATGTTTACTTCTTCAAGAATAACTTCTTTCATTTGTTCAACGGTTTCTCTTTGCGATGGATTAACCGAAACAATAATTTTCTTTAAAGGTTGTCTAACTTTCAAATTATTTTTTGCCCTCATCGAACGTGTTAAATAAACAACACGTTGAGCGATATCCATTTTCCGTTCTAGTAACTCATCATGATACTCGACTTCCGGGAAATCAACAAGATGAACTGATTCATATTTTTCATTGCTTGTTGTCTTATTCAAATTCTGATATATTTCTTCTGTTAAGAACGGAGCAAAAGGTGATGCTAATTTCACTACAGTTGAAAGACATTCAAATAATGTTTGATAAGCCGAAAGTTTGTTTTCGTTCATTTCGGATTTCCAAAAACGGCGGCGGCTTCTTCTAACGTACCAATTTGATAATTGATCAATTGTAAATTCCGAAACTTCTCGGGCAGCTTTGGTAACGTCATAGTTTTCCATAAAGCCTTCGTAGTCTTTAACTAACGAACCAAGTTTAGAAATTATCCATCTATCAATTTCCGGTCTCTTTTCGTAAGGAATTTTTTCTTCGGAAAAATCAAACTTGTCAATATTCGCATATAGTGCAAAGAATGAATATGTATTAAGCAAAGTACCGAAGAACTTTCTCTGTACTTCAACAATCCCCTCTTCATCAAATAAAGTCGGTTTCCACGGCGGGCTTGTTGTCACTAAATACCATCTTGTTGCATCGGCGCCGTATTTATCAAACAGTTCAAAAGGATCAACTGTATTTCCTTTTGACTTGGACATTTTCATTCCGTTCTTATCAAGTATCAGTTCGTTTACTATAAGATTTTTGTAAGCGACTTTATCGAAGAGCATAGTTGCAATAGCATGCATGGTATAAAACCAACCGCGTGTTTGATCAATTCCTTCACAAATAAAATCTGCAGGAAAATTCTTTTCAAACCATTCTTTGTTTTCAAAAGGATAATGATATTGAGCAAACGGCATTGCACCGGAATCGAACCAGACATCTATCAGTTCAGGAGTTCTTGTGTAAATCTTTCCGTCTTTTTCAAACTTGACTTCATCTACAAACGGTTTGTGCAAATCAATTTCTTCATCTTTTAGAACGGCAACTTTAATTCTCTTTCCATCACGTTCGATGAAACCTTCTTTAAGTTCGGCAATACTGCCAATGGCAAACATATCACCATCTTCCGTAACCCAAATCGGGAGAGGGGTTGCCCAGAATCTATCGCGTGATAAAGCCCAATCTTTATTATCTTCAAGCCAATTACCAAATCTACCGCTTCCAACTTCAGGAGGATGCCAGCCTATTGTTTTATTTAATTCAACCATTCTATCAGCAATTTGAGTAGTTCGTATAAACCAGGATTCACGTGCATAATATATGATCGGAACATTTTCGAAACGCCAACTGAATGGATAAGAGTGGACAATAGTTTCTTTTTTATAAAGCTGCCCTCTTTCACGAAGTAATTTTATTATTCCTTCATCTGCATCTTTAACAAATTGACCATCGAAATCAGTTACTTCTGATGTAAATCTACCGCCTCTATCAACCGGCTGAGCAAACGGTAAATCATATTTTTTAGAAATTTCATAGTCATCTGCACCAAATGCAGGAGCAATATGAACAATACCCGAACCGTCTTCTGTACTTACAAAATCAGCTTCGACAACAAAGCAGGCTTTCTTATCATATTTTACATAGTTGAATAACTGCTCATACTCTTGACCGGCTAATTCTTTCCCTTTGTATTCGGAAATAATTTCATATTCATTGCGGATAACTTCTAATCTTTCTTTTGCAAGGATAATAAAAGCGTCGTCTGTTTTAATTTTCACATAATCGATATCGGGACCAACGGCAAGACCAACGTTTGAAATTAACGTCCAAGGGGTTGTCGTCCAAACCAAGAAATATGTTTCCCCTTCTTTTGTCAATTCGGAATCTTTTAGTTTCATTACAACATAAACAGAAGGGTCTTTTGTTTCGCGGTATCCGAGTGCTAATTCATGAGATGAGAGTGGTGTTTCCGCTTTCGGATCTTGCGGAACAATTTTATAGTCTTTGTAAATCAATCCTTTATCGAAAAGTGTTTTCAGTGCCCACCAAACAGATTCAATATAATTATTTGTACAAGTAACGTAAGCATCATCAAGATTAATCCAATAACCCATCCGGGTTGTCATTTTTTCCCAAAGATCAAGATATGTAAAAACAGATTCACGGCAGGCAGCGTTGTATTTTTCAACACCATAAACCGGGATTTCACTTTTACTTTTTATACCGAGACTTTTTTCAACTTCAATTTCTACAGGTAAGCCGTGAGTATCCCATCCGGCTTTCCTGTTTACATGGAAGCCCTTTAACGTTTTGTATCTGCAAACAAGGTCTTTCAGTACACGTGCCATTACATGATGAATACCAGGTCTACCGTTTGCCGTAGGAGGTCCTTCATAGAAAGTAAATGGATTGTTTTCATCTCGGGTTGAGATAGACTTTTCAAAGATTTGATTCTCTTGCCAGAATTTTAAAATTTCTTCTTCAATTTTGGGGTACGAAATATTTCCTTCGAACTGCTTGAACATTATTTTACCGTAGTTTTGAGTTAGTTGTTTAATCTGCTTCGTATTTTTTTAATAATTCTTTTTCTGTTTTTAAAAATTCTTTAAGCTGTATCTCAATTTCTTTCTTGCGATTAATCATTTCCAAAGATTCTCTTTCGGCTTCGACCAACATCGCATCAGCTTTTGATTTTGCTTCGCGGATTATTATTTCAGCTTCTCTTTCTGCATCTTCGGCAATTTTTCTGTTTAATTGCATTTGATGTTTAAGTTGTTCTATTTCTTTCTGAACAGCTAAAAGTTCAGCAACGGCTAATCCGAAAATCCCCATCACTCCCAACATTATATTGCGGAGAGAAAAGAGAATGAAGTTTTCAGTCAAGTATTCATTAATACCGAAGTAACCTCTAAAGAAGGTAACTAAGAAAACACTCATAATAGAAGTGGCAACAATAACAGCGAAAACGAGCTTTCCGCCGTAACGCCATCCGAGTGTTTTGTCAATAATCCAACCGCAAGAAAACGCAAAAATAGAAAGAATAAACCACACGGCAAAATTTAAAATTTCACCGGTAAATAACTTCGGACTGAGAAAGTTTGAGCTGAACATTATCAGTCCTAACAACACCACAGTTGCATAACGAAGATTAATTTTATTCATCATAGCTGTTTTATAACTTCCTTCATTATTATTGTCATTTTAGGTTCTGCTTGCGTTGCTGTTGCTATAATATCTTCAACTTTAGCCGGCACTAATGAATCAGGGAAGCATTCATCGGTGATTATACTGAAACCCAACACACGGATACCCATATGGTTAGCAATAATATTTTCCGGAATAGTAGACATTCCGACAACATCTGCACCAATACCTCTTAAGAAACGGTATTCTGCTTTTGTTTCGAGATTTGGACCCGGGACTGCAACATAAACACCTTTTTGAACTTTGATTTTATTTTCGAGTGCTACTTTTTCGGCAAGGTCAATTAATTTCAGATCATACGGTTCGCTCATATCGGGGAATCTAGGTCCAAGATCATCTTCATTCGGACCAATCAACGGGTTATCTCCTAATAGATTGATATGATCAACCATCAGCATAACATCACCCTTTTTATACAAGGGATTCATACCCCCGCATGCATTAGAGACAAGGAGAGTTTTAACACCCAAGAATTTCATCACTCTTACCGGGTATGTTATTTGTTTCATCGTATACCCTTCGTAGTAATGAAAACGACCTTGCATAGCCACAATTTTCTTATTACCAATTGTTCCGAATATCAACCTACCGTGATGGGATTCAACTGTTGATAACGGGAAATGCGGTAAGTCAGCATAATCTATTTCATGTTCAACGTTAATTTCGTTTACAAGTCCGCCTAACCCGGTTCCTAATATTATTCCAATTTCAAAATCGTCTTTAGTTTTTTGACGAATAACATTCAATGTCTCATTGATCATATCAATAAGTTTACTCATAACAATTTCTCCAATATTTCGTCCGCATTTATTTTGGAATCGAGATCTTTTTTTGCTGAAGTAAAATCGATCTCATGGTTTTCGTCAATCATTCTCTCTTTAAAACTAATTTCTATTAAACTTGATTGTGTTTCAACCATAGCTTTTAATTTGGCAACTAATAATTTCTTCTCTTCTCTCAATTTTAATACTGCATCACGAATTTCATTAGCTTTTTCTTTTGCTTCTTCGATAATCTGCGATGCTTTTAATTCAGATTCTTTTATTAAAAGAGCAGTTTGTTTTCTTGCCGATTCAACAGCTTTAGTCGATGATTCCTGCGCCGATAATAAAGTAGTTTGAAGATTCTTTTCGATTCGCTGGTACTGCTCAATCCGTGAATTCATTTTTTCAATTTCGGAATTCAATTTTGAGTTTTCATTTTGAATTCTTTCTACTTCATCGGAGAGCTTCTCGAGGTATGTTTTAACTTCTTCTTTATCGAATCCCCTAACCGATCTGCCGAATTCTTGATTCTTGATGCTGAATGGTGTGAATTTCATTGTTCATTCCATTTTTGTGAATAATCACGTTCACCGAATATTGCCGTGCCGATTCGAATTATAGTTGAACCTTCTTCAATAGCAATATCAAAATCATTTGTCATTCCCATGGAAAGCTCGGAATATTGAAGACCCAAACCGTTAAGCTCATCTTTCCATTGACGGAGTTGAATAAAACAATCTCTGATAATTTTTTTATCATCGGTATATGGTGCCATTGTCATCAAACCTAAAGCTTTCACGTTTGGTAATTCCTCTGCGGCAAAAGCCAACATTTTAAGATCTTCAAAATTTTTCAAACCGTATTTATTGGATTCATCTGAAGTATTAACTTCAAACAAAATTTTCTGAATTTTATTTTCTGAAGCAGCTCGTTTATTTATTTCATCTAATACTTTTGCGGAATCTACCGAGTGAATAAGCTCGGCTGCTTTAACGGCATATTTAACTTTGTTGGTCTGTAAATGCCCAATGAAATGCCAAATAATTCCATCGGATTTAACTTCAAACTTATCACGAAGCTCTTGAGCTTTATTCTCTCCAAAGTTCTTAACACCGTATTTTAACGCTTCTTCAATTACGGAAACCGGGTTATTTTTGGAGACCGCAACGAGAGTAATTTCCTCCGGCTTTCTATCACATTTTTGGCAAATTTCTTTAATTTTTTGCCGTAATCTATTAAGATTTTCTCGAATCATCTCATCTAATTAAGATTGAGAATCTATCAGTTTTGAGAGGAAAAGTCAACGAAAATTAAAATAAAAATGCCTTTACGCAGAACTCAAAATTGAATTTAATAAATGGAGAGTAAAAAGTAACCTTCGAGGAAATTGTACACAAACAGAATACACATAACTCGAAGGTTGATTTTATAATTTATTTAGCTGCATCCGGTTGTGGAACCGCAAGTTGTACATTTCAAACATGTACCGTTACGAACCATTGTCATACTTCCGCATTCGGGACAAATATCACCGGTGTAACCGCGTTCTTTTGCTTTTACCATCTGTGTATGCATTGCAAATACTTTACTTCTTTCTGAACGCCCGTTTCCATTGGTCCCGGGGTTATCTGGGTTGTTGTTCTCATCATATTTGTATGACGTAGGATCAAGTTCAATCATTCTTTCACTAATTATTTCTTCACTTTCAAAGTCATCAGAATCGGGATGAACTTTATTTTTTGCTTTTTGCTGAATTTCTTCTTCATCTACATGTGCAAGATCATTTCTGCCAAGATATGTTACGGCAAGTTCTCTGAAAATATAATCAATTACAGAGGTAGACATTTTTATTCTTTCATTACCGGTTACAACTCCGCTGGGTTCAAAACGAGTGAAAACAAAAGCATCAACAAATTCTTCAAGCGGAACACCATGCTGCAAGCCAAGTGATATTGCAATTGCAAAATTATTCAGCAAACTTCTAAATGCGGCACCTTCTTTATGCATGTCAATAAAAATTTCACCGATTTGACCGTTCTCATATTCGCCAGTGCGTATGTATACCGTGTTGCCGTTAATTTTTGCTTTTTGTGTATATCCTGTTCTTCGGTCCGGTAATCTTCTTCTCTTAGCAATGTATCGATGAATAATTCTCTCTGCAACTTTTACAAGATCGTTATCTTCTTTTTCTTCGATTATTTCTTCAATCTCTTCAGCAGACATTGAGCTTAAAGGCTGCGAAAGTTTGGATCCGTCTCTATAAAGTGCATTTGCTTTAAGACCTAACCGCCATGATTCAAGGTAAGCCGATTTAATGTCTTCGATTGTTGCGTCATTCGGTAGATTTATTGTTTTAGAAATTGCACCGGAAATAAACGGTTGTGCAGCAGCCATCATTCTTATATGAGCTTCGGGTTGAATATAACGTGTACCTTTACGACCGCATTTATTTGCACAATCAAATACTGGGTAATGTTCATGACTTAAATATGGTGCACCTTCGATCGTCATTGTACCGCAGACATAATCGTTAGCTGCAGCAATTTCCTCCTTTGAATAACCCAATGATTTCAATAGATCGAAATCAAAATCATTTATTTGTTCTTTTGAAAGCCCAAGCTTCTCTATTAAAAAGTTCTCACCGACAGTAAACTTGTTAAATGCAAAACCGATTTCAAAAACCGAGGGAAGCATACTTTCTATTTTTTTAAGAACTTCTTCCGTGAATCCTTTTGCCTTTAGCGTTTCCTTGTTAATATGAGGACAGCCAGTTAAAGTGCCTGAACCTTTTGCATATTTAACAATCTCTTTAATTTGTTCATCTGTATATTCAAGTTTTTTAAGAGCAGGCGGAATTGATTGATTGATAATTTTGAAATACCCGCCGCCAGCTAATTTCTTAAATTTCACTAAAGCAAAATCAGGTTCAATACCTGTGGTATCACAATCCATTACTAACCCGATAGTTCCCGTTGGAGCAATAACCGTAACTTGAGCATTTCTATAACCATGCTTTGTGCCGAGTTCCACCGCTCTATCGGATTCTTCTCTTGCAGCATCGAGCAAATCGGCAGGACAATATTTTGGATTAATTCCGTGCGGATAAATTGATAATCCCTCGTATTCTTCTTTTGGAACATCGTAAGCTGCCCTTCTATGATTCCTAAGAACGCGAAGCATATTATCTTTGTTCTTTTTGAATTCTGGGAAAGCACCTTGTTCTTTAGCCATTTCAGCTGATGCGGCATAAGCGCCCATATGCATTATTGATGTAATTGCTCCAGCAATTGCATAAGCTTCTTCACTTTCGTATGGTATTCCCTGCCTCATTAAAAGTGAACCTAAATTTGCATAACCCAAACCAAGCGTTCTGAAGTCATAGCTTAACTGCGCAATTTCCTTACTCGGATATTGTGCCATCAGCACGCTAATTTCCAAAACAATTGTCCAAAGCCTGACAGCATGTTTAAATCCGTCAATATCAAATTTATGTTCGGTATCACTATAAAACCTTACTAAATTAAGTGATGCAAGATTACATGCTGTATCATCAAGAAACATGTATTCACTACACGGATTAGATGCGCGTATTTCACCGTTAGCCGGGCACGTATGCCATTCATTAATAGTCGTATGATATTGAAGACCCGGATCAGCGCATGACCAAGCCGAGTAAGCTATATCATCCCACAATTTGGATGCTTTAACGGCTTTGTAAGGTTTCGGAATTCTTTTTTCTTTTTTTGCCTTTTCTAACTCAATCCGCCAGTATAAACTCCAATCGCTATCACTTATTACAGCTTGCATAAAATCATTTGTTACACGAATCGAGTTATTTGAATTTTGCCCGGATACAGTTGCATATGCTTCCGAATTCCAGTCAGTATCGTAAGTAGGAAATTCAATTGATGTAAAACCAAGTTTGGCAAGATGAATAACCCGTTCAATATAATTTTCAGGTACATTGTTTTTGCGTGCTTCAATTACAGCTTCTCTTAATCTGCTATTTGTTTTTTTGCTGAATCTATCGTTTTCAGGATGTTCCGCATAACATGCTTTCATAATTTTATTGAGATGGTAGCCGCAAGCTTTTGATCCTGCAACTAATGCAGCAACTTTCTGCTCTTCAATTACTTTCCAATTTATATATTCCTCAATATCGGGATGATCAATATCGAGAGTTACCATTTTCGCGGCACGTCTTGTTGTCCCACCGGATTTGATAGCACCAGCTGATCTATCACCAATTTTTAAGAAAGACATTAATCCTGAAGATTTCCCGCCACCGCTCAATGGCTCATCTGCACCTCTTAAATTAGAGAAGTTACTTCCCGTTCCCGAACCATATTTGAATAGCCTAGCTTCGCGAACCCATAAATCCATAATCCCGCCTTCATTAACTAAATCATCTGAAACGGATTGAATAAAACAAGCATGAGGTTGAGGGTGTGTGTATGCATCTTCTGATTTTGTAAGTTGACCG
>DSBF01000034.1 GCA_011049495.1 Ignavibacteria bacterium | reverse complement strand
GAGTACAATTTAATTAAGTTTTCTGGTACTAACCAAGAAACTTGTTTTAACCAAAAACCGATTGTTAATACTGGTCAAATTATTAAAAAAGGTGATGTGATTGCTGACGGACCGGCAACAGAAAACGGTGAATTAGCTCTCGGTAAAAACGTAGCAGTTGCCTTTATGCCTTGGCGCGGATACAACTTTGAAGATGCTATTGTATTAAGTGAACGATTGGTTTCCGAGGATGTTTACACATCAATTCATATTGAAGAATTTGAATTACAGGTTAGAGAAACAAAAAGAGGTGAAGAAGAATTAACACGCGATATTCCTAATGTAAGTGAAGAAGCAACAAAAGACTTAGATGAAAATGGTATTGTCAGAGAAGGTGCCGAAGTTAAAGAAGGTGATATTTTAATCGGTAAAATTACCCCCAAAGGTGAAACCGATCCGACTCCTGAAGAAAAACTTCTCAAGGCAATCTTTGGTGATAAAGCCGGTGATGTTAAAGACGCTTCCTTAAAAGCACCTCCGGGATTGAAAGGTGTCGTTATAAAAACTCGCTTGTTTAGTAGAAAAAGAAAAGATGCTGATTCAAAGAAAATAGAAAAGAAGCAGCTTGATGTTTTAGAGCATGAGTATAGTCGTAAAGTTGAAACCCATTACAAAAAGTTAGTTAAAAAACTTACTCAAATTTCCGAAGGGAAATCTACTTCGGGAATCAGAGATCTTGACGGTAGTGTTGTATTGAGAAGCGGTACTGTTATCACAGAAGATACTTACTCAAACATTGAAGATGTTACTAAATTAGATTATACACAAGATTGGTTCGACAATAAAAAAACCAATGAAATGGTAAAAACTCTATTTAAGAATTACTTCTACCTAAAGTCTGAAATGGAAGAAGAATATAAGAGAGAAAAACAGAAAATTCTGTCGGGTGATGAACTTCCTCCGGGAATAGTTCAATTAGCTAAAGTATACGTTGCTAAAAAACGTAAGATTACAGTTGGTGATAAAATGGCTGGTCGTCACGGAAACAAGGGTGTTGTGGCAAAAGTTGTTCCTGTCGAAGATATGCCTTTCCACGAAGATGGAACTCCGGTAGATATTATTCTTAACCCGCTTGGTGTTCCTTCCCGTATGAATCTCGGTCAGCTTTATGAAACAGCGCTTGGCTGGGTTGGTCAGCAGCTTGGACTGAAATTTGAAACTCCGATTTTTGATAGTGCATCTGTTCAAGAAGTTGAAGAATGGATGGAAAAAGCCGGATTGGATAAAGGAAGTAAAACCTGGTTACATGATGGAAGAAGCGGTGAAAGATTCCATCAAAAAGTTACATGCGGTTATATATATATGTTGAAACTAGGACATATGATAGACGATAAAATCCATGCTCGTTCCATTGGGCCATATTCGCTTATTACTCAACAGCCTCTTGGCGGTAAAGCTCAGTTTGGCGGTCAGAGGTTTGGTGAAATGGAAGTCTGGGCACTTGAAGGATACGGTGCAGCTCATGTTCTGCAGGAAATCTTAACGGTAAAAAGTGACGATGTTACAGGTAGAGCAAAAACTTATGAGGCAATCGTTAAAGGTGAAAATCTTCCGGAACCTAATATACCGGAAGCCTTTAGCGTTCTGATAAAAGAATTGCAAGGATTAGCACTGGATATCAAAATTAACTAGTTAAACTTTTTTAGGAGATTCACATGAGATTTAAAGCTCAAGAACATAAAATTAAACACATTAACCAATTGACAATTAGTTTAGCTAGTCCTGATGATATTTTGTCAAGATCACACGGTGAAGTTACTAAACCGGAAACTATTAATTATCGTTCTTTTAGACCAGAAAAAGATGGTTTGTTTTGTGAGAAGATTTTCGGTCCGGTGAAAGATTGGGAATGTGCATGCGGAAAATATAAAGGTATTAGATATAAAGGAATTGTTTGCGATAGATGCGGTGTTGAAGTTACTTTAAAAGCTGTGCGTAGAGAGCGAATGGGGCATATCGCACTTGCAGTTCCGGTTGTTCATATCTGGTTCTTTAAAGCTCTTCCGTCCAAAATTGGTAACATTATAGGGCTTACTACTAAAGAATTAGAAAAAATAATTTACTACGAATCCTATGTTGTAATTAATCCCGGTCCAACCGGACTTAATTTTTTAGACTTAATTTCGGAAGATCAATATTTCGAAATTCTTAGTTCGCTTCCTCATGAAAATGATTCATTAGAAAATGATGATCCGAAGAAGTTCATTGCAAAAATTGGTGGTGAAGCTGTCAAAATTCTTTTAAAAGCTACCAATGTTGAACAAACATTTTTGGAATTGAAAGCTCAACTTAAAGAAGAAACTTCACAGCAAAAAAGAAATGATCTTCTAAAAAGACTTCGTGTTTTGGAAGCTTTCAGAGAGCGAGAAGGTAAAGTTCCTAATAAACCTGAGTGGATGGTACAGAGTGTTGTACCTGTCATTCCACCTGAACTAAGACCTCTTGTTCCGCTTGAAGGTGGAAGATTTGCTACATCCGATCTTAATGATCTTTACAGAAGAGTAATTATCCGCAACAACAGATTAAAAAGATTAATTGACATTAAAGCTCCTGAAGTAATCTTACGTAACGAAAAAAGAATGCTTCAAGAATCTGTCGATGCACTTTTTGATAATTCCAGAAGAACAAGTGCGGTAAGAAGTGATGGTAACAGACCATTGAAATCTTTAAGCGATATGCTTAAAGGTAAGCAGGGTCGTTTCCGTCAAAACTTGCTCGGTAAACGTGTTGATTATTCGGGTCGTTCTGTAATTGTTGTTGGTCCCGAATTGAAACTGCATCAATGCGGTTTGCCGAAGGACATGGCTGTTGAACTTTTCAAGCCGTTTATAATTCGTAAATTGATTGAAAGAGGACATTACAAAACTGTAAAAAGTTCTCGTAAAGCAGTTGATAGAAAAGATCCTGTAATTTGGGATATACTTGAAAAATTAATCGATGGTCATCCGGTTCTGCTTAACCGTGCACCAACATTGCATAGACTAGGTATACAAGCTTTTCAACCAATCTTAATCGACGGTAAAGCTATTCAGTTGCATCCAATGGTTTGTACTGCGTTCAACGCTGACTTTGACGGTGACCAAATGGCTGTGCACGTGCCTTTATCTTATGAGGCGCAGTTGGAAGCATCTCTTTTAATGCTTTCAAGTCACAATATATTATCTCCTCAGAATGGTTCTCCAATTGTTGTTCCTACTCAAGATATAGTTCTTGGTTGTTACTATCTAACCAAGACTAAAGCAGGCGCTAAAGGAGAAGGAATGATCTTTAGTAATCCGGAAGAAGTTATGATTGCCTATAATACTAAAGTTTTAGAACTTCATGCAAAGATTAAAGTAAAGATCAAAAATGAATTTATTGAAACAACTGTTGGTAGAGTTATATTTAATGAAATTGTCCCCGAAGAAATGGGCTTCTTTAATGAGCTTCTTGTTAAAAAGATATTCAGTGGATTCATTTATAATATGTTTATAAAAATCGGGAACGAAAAGACTGCTAAATTCCTGGATGATTTAAAAGAACTCGGTTATAGATATTCAACTGCAGCTGGTATCTCTATCAGCTACAGCGATATGATTATACCAGAAGAAAAGAAAAAATTAATTACTGATTCAAATGCTAAAGTTAGCCAGATTTTAAATGAGCATGAGCAAGGATTGATTACCGATGCCGAAAGGTATAATAAGATTATTGACGTTTGGACACATACCACAAATAACGTTGCTAAATCATTAATGGATAAAATTAGAACCGACCAAGGTGGTTTTAACTCAGTGCATATGATGGTTGACTCAGGTGCAAGAGGTTCTCAAGAGCAGGTTAGGCAGCTTGCAGGCATGAGAGGTCTTATGATGAAACCTCAAAAAAGTTTAACTGGTCAATCAGGCGAAATTATTGAGAACCCGATTGTCGCTAACTTTAAGGAAGGTTTATCGGTGCTTGAATACTTTATTTCAACACACGGTGCACGTAAAGGTCTTGCTGATACTGCGTTGAAAACAGCCGATGCTGGTTATTTAACCAGAAGATTATGCGACGTTGCTCAGGATGTGATTGTTTCAGAGGTTGATTGCGGAACTATTAGAGGTGTTTACATATCCGCCCTCAAAGATATTGAATTGGAAAGAGAACCGCTTGCAGAAAGAATCATCGGTCGTGTTGCACAAGAAGATATTTATGACCCCCGCACAGATGATTTGATAATTGAAGCTGGAGAAATGATTACAGAAGAAATTGCTGAACGAATAGATGATTCCAATATTGATTCAGTATACATCAGAACTGTACTTACTTGCGAATCCAAAAGAGGCGTTTGTTCTAAATGTTATGGTCGTAACCTTACTACAGGTCACTTAGTAGAAATTGGTGAAGCTGTCGGAATTATTGCGGCTCAGTCAATCGGTGAACCCGGAACTCAGCTTACATTAAGAACATTCCACTTAGGTGGAACTTCCTCTCGTATTGCTTCACAATCTCAAGTTGAAACTAACATTTCCGGTCAAGTTAAATTTGACCGAATTAATTATGCCGAAAAAACCGACTTCTTCGGAAAAGTTAAAGTTGTTATTGGTCGCCGTGGCTCAATTGGAATTTTAGATGATGATATGAGACAAATTAAAAAGTTCGATATTCCTTATGGTGCCGAACTTATGGTTGAAGACGGACAAAAAGTTAAAAAAGGTCAAGCACTTTATAACCACGATCCTTACAATTCCTTAATACTAACCGACTCAGCCGGGGTCATATCATTTGTTGATTTAATTGATAACGTAACAATTCAGCAAGTTGCAGATGAACAAACCGGTCACGTTCAGAAAGTTGTTACCGAATCTAAAGATAAAACGTTAACACCAAGTATTGTTATTACAACCGACAGTGGTGAACAAAAAGTATTCAACCTTCCGACAAAGGCATATTTATCTGTTGATGAAGGAGAGAAAGTTCAGGCTGGTACTATTTTGGCTAAGATTTCTAAATCAGCTTCGAAGACACGAGATATAACCGGCGGTCTTCCGAGAGTAACCGAATTGTTTGAAGCTCGAAGTCCTCACGATCCTGCAGTTGTTTCTGAAATTGAGGGTATAGTTAAATTCGGAGCCAAGAAAAAAGGATCACGAGAAATAATTGTTGATTCTTTGGATGGATCGATTCAGAAGGTTTACAATGTCCCTTACGGAAAACACATTCTTGTTCAAGAAGGAGATGAAATTCCGGCAGGTGAAAAGATAACCGATGGACCGATTGATCCTCATGATATTCTTAAAATTAAAGGAACTAATGCGGTTCAAGAGTATCTTGTAAACGAAATTCAAGATGTATATCGATTACAAGGTGTTAAGATAAATGATAAACACATTGAAGTTATAGTAAAACAAATGCTACAGAAACTTCGCGTCATTTCTTCCGGCGATACCTCCTTTATTGATGAGGATCTTGTTGATAGAGTTAAGTTCAATGAAGAAAATGAAACAGTTCAGCATTTGGTCTTTGTTGTTGAACCCGGAGATTCTAAATTGAAAACCGGTCAATTGATTACAAAAGCAAAAGTTCGTGAGATAAATGCAGATCTGAAAAAGAAAGACAAGGCTCCGCTTGAAGTTCGTGATGCCGATCCTGCAACCTTTGATAATATTCTATTAGGAATTACTCAAGCTGCACTTTCAACAGAAAGTTGGATATCTGCCGCATCATTCCAAGAAACAACAAAAGTATTAACCAATGCTGCCATCACAGCAAAAGAAGATACACTTATTGGTTTAAAAGAAAATGTTGTTATGGGTCATTTAATACCGGCAGGTACCGGGCTTAAGAAATACAAGAAACTTATTGTGGTGGGCGATGAACCCGAAATTGAAGCGGTTGAAGAAACTAAAGAAAAAATAGAAGAATCTAAGTAATTACTTAGGTTCTTCGAATTATATTTAAGTAGCGAATATTGACAATAAATTAAAATAATGGTAAATTTTGAGTCTGTTTTTTTATACGAAACGACCCAAAATTTTGGAGGAAAATAAGTGCCGACAATAAGTCAGTTGATTAGAAAAGGGAGAAAAGAGGTTAAGGTAAAAAGTAAAGCTCCGGCTTTGCAAAATTGCCCCCAAAAAAGAGGTGTATGTACCAGGGTTTATACTACAACTCCCAAAAAACCTAATTCGGCTTTGCGTAAAGTTGCCAGAGTAAGATTGACAAATCAAATTGAGGTTACTGCTTATATTCCAGGTGAAGGACATAACCTTCAAGAACACTCTATTGTTTTAATTAGAGGCGGAAGAGTAAAGGATTTACCAGGAGTTCGTTACCATATTCTTCGTGGTACTCTTGATACAAGTGGTGTTGAAGATAGAAAACAAGGTCGTTCTAAATACGGTACTAAAAAACCAAAAGCAAAATAATTTGAGATATGAGAAAAAGAAGAGCTGAAAAAAGATTTGTAAAACCCGATCCAAAATTCAACGATATTTTGGTTTCGAAGTTTATTAACTATATGATGCTTGATGGTAAAAAATCGGTTACGCGGAATATGGTTTATGATAGCTTTGAAATAATCGAACAAAGAACCAAAAAACCAGCATTGGAAGTTTTCCAAAAAGCGATTCAGAATGTTTCGCCTATGGTTGAGGTTCGAAGCAGGAGAGTTGGCGGTGCTACTTATCAAGTGCCGATGGAAGTTCGACCTCAAAGAAGAACTTCTCTTGCTATGAGATGGATAAGGAATTATTCGAGAGACAGAAAAGATAAATCAATGGCTCTGAAATTAGCCGCAGAATTAATTGCTGCTTCACAAGGTGAAGGTTCTTCAGTTAAGAAAAAAGAAGATACACATAGAATGGCTGAAGCGAATAAAGCTTTTGCTCATTTTAAGTGGTAACAATAGAAAGGTTCTAAGAAGTTAAAATGTCAGAAAAAAGAGTCGACATAACGAAATTAAGAAATATAGGTATTATGGCTCATATCGATGCCGGTAAAACTACTACTACCGAAAGAATTTTGTTCTACACGGGTAGATTGCATCGAATGGGTGAAGTACATGATGGCGCTGCAACAATGGATTGGATGGAGCAAGAAAAAGAACGTGGTATTACCATTACTTCTGCTGCAACTTCATGCCATTGGGCAGATCATCAAATAAATATTATTGATACTCCCGGTCACGTTGATTTTACAGTAGAAGTTGAAAGATCACTAAGAGTATTAGATGGAGCAGTTGCTCTTTTCTGTGCGGTTGGGGGTGTTGAACCACAGTCTGAAACTGTTTGGAGACAAGCAGATAAATATAATGTCCCAAGAATTGCATTCGTGAATAAGATGGATCGAGTTGGTGCTGATTATTATAACGTTATACAAATGATGAAAGAAAGACTTGGAGCCAATGCAGTCCCGATAACTTTGCCGATAGGCGAAGGTGATCTTTTTACCGGTGTTATAGATTTAATGACAATGACCGCTAGAATGTATCAAGAAGAAAATTTCGGTTCGACTTTTGAAGATGTAGAAATTCCTAATGATCTGCTGCCGCTTGCTAGTAAATATAGAACACAAATGCTGGAAGCAGTTTCTGAGATTGACGATACCCTTTTAGTTAAATATTTAGATGGAGAAGAATTATCCTCGGCAGAAGTTAAAAAAGTTTTACGCGAAGCTACAATTCTTAACAAAATTGTACCCGTACTTTGCGGTTCTTCTTTCAAAAATAAAGGTGTTCAAAAACTCCTTGATGCAGTCGTTGACTTCCTGCCTTCACCCAAGGATGTTGGAGAAATTTATGCTCATCATGTTGATAAGGATGATAAAGTTTTAGTTAGACCTGATGAAGATGCTAAATTTTCTGCTTTAGCTTTTAAAATAATGACCGATCCTTTTGTTGGGAAGGTTACTTTCATTAGAGTTTATAGTGGTAGATTAGATGCAGGCTCATATGTTTATAATTCTATTTCTGATAAAAAAGAAAGAGTTGGGCGAATTTTAGAAATGCATGCCAACTCAAGAACCGATCGAGATTATTTAAGAGCCGGTGATATTGCTGCGATTGTCGGTCTAAAATTCACAAAAACAGGCGATACACTTTGCGAAGAAAAAGATTCAATTGTTTTAGAGAAAATGGACTTCCCGTTGCCGGTTATTGAGATTGCCATCGAACCAAAAACAAAAGCAGATCAAGATAAATTGTCTGATGCATTAGCAAAATTATCTGATGAAGACCCGACATTCAAAGTAAAAGTTGATAGTGAAACCGGACAAACTTTGATTAGCGGTATGGGCGAACTTCACTTGGAGATTCTTGTAGATCGAATGAAAAGAGAATTTAAAGTTGAGGCAAATGTTGGTAAACCTCAGGTTGCTTATCGAGAAACTATTTCAAAGTCTGTTCAACAAGAAGGAAAATTTGTTAAGCAAAGTGGTGGTCGTGGTAAATTTGGTCATGTTTGGATAGAAGTTTCACCTAACGAACCTGGTAAAGGTTATGAATTTGAAAATGCTATAGTTGGTGGGTCTGTGCCTAAAGAGTATATCCCTGCGGTTTCAAATGGTATTCAAGAAGCTATGAGAAATGGTGTTATTGCGGGTTATCCTGTTGTTGACGTTAAAATTAAATTGTTTGATGGTTCGTATCACGATGTTGATTCTGATGAAATGTCATTTAAAGTTGCCGGGTCAATGGCTTTTAAAGATGCTGCGCGAAAAGCAAGTCCTATTTTATTAGAGCCAATGATGAGGGTTGAGGTAATTACCCCTGAAGAGTATTTAGGCGATGTGATGGGAGACCTAAACAGTAGAAGAGGAAAAATAGAAGGTTTTTCAGCAAGAAAAGATGCACAAGTTATTCGCGGGTTGGTTCCTTTGGCAGAAATGTTTGGGTATGCAACAACCTTGAGATCGATGACTCAAGGTCGAGCAATATATTCAATGGAATTTTCTCATTATTCTGAAGTTCCTAAATCAATTTCAGATGAGATTTCTGAAAAAACCGGATCAAAAAAATCAGCAGCATCAGTATAATTAAAATTGGAAATCAATAATAAATAGCAAAATAAGAAGGAGAATTCGATGGCAAAAGAAAAATTTGATAGGAGTAAACCTCACGTTAACATAGGTACTATTGGTCACGTAGACCACGGTAAAACAACACTTACCGCTGCTATCACAATGGCTTTGTCTAAGAGAGGATTATCCGAAAAAAGAACATTTGATAGTATTGACAATGCACCTGAAGAAAAAGAACGTGGTATTACTATTGCTACTGCTCACGTTGAGTATTCTACAGCAAATAGACACTATGCTCACGTTGACTGTCCGGGACACGCTGACTACGTTAAAAATATGATTACCGGTGCTGCTCAGATGGACGGCGCTATTCTTGTTGTTGCTGCTACAGATGGTCCTATGCCTCAGACAAGAGAGCACATTCTGCTTGCTCGTCAAGTAGGTGTTCCGAAAATTGTAGTGTTCATGAACAAAGTTGATATGGTTGATGATGCGGAATTATTGGAATTAGTTGAAGTTGAGTTAAGAGACTTATTGAATGAATATGAATTCCCTGGTGATGAAATACCTATAATCAAGGGAAGTGCACTTCACGCATTGGAAGCTGCTAATGATGATTCTGTACCGGATACCGATGAAAGATTGAATTGTATTTGGGAGCTTATGGATGCTGTTGATAGTTATGTTCCTATTCCTACAAGAGATATTGATAAACCTTTCTTGATGCCTGTCGAAGACGTTTTCTCAATTACTGGTCGTGGTACTGTTGCTACCGGTAGAGTTGAAAGAGGTCAAGTTAAAATTCAAGAAGAAGTTGAATTAATCGGTTTAGGTATGCACAAAAAGACAGTTGTAACAGGTGTCGAGATGTTTAGAAAAGAACTCGATTCCGCTATGGCTGGTGATAATGCAGGTATCTTGTTGCGCGGTATTGATAAAAAAGAAATTGAAAGAGGAATGGTTCTAGCAAAAACCGGCTCAATAACTCCTCATAAAGTATTTGAAGGTGAAGTTTATATTTTATCAAAAGAAGAAGGCGGTCGTCATACTCCGTTTTTCCAAGGTTACAGACCACAGTTTTATTTTAGAACAACAGACGTAACAGGTGTTGCTGAATTGCCCGAAGGTACTGAAATGGTTATGCCTGGTGATAAAGTAAAACTTAAAGTTACACTTATTTCAGAAATTGCTATGGAAGAAGGTCTTCGTTTCGCTATCCGTGAAGGCGGTAGAACAGTTGGTGCCGGTTTAGTAACGAAGATATTTGAATAATAAGTTAATAAAGATATTTTTCTATTGAGAGAAGGTTTTATAACCTTCTCTCTGTGTGAATAATAAGGAGAGATTCAAAGTGCCAGGTCAAAAGATCAGAATAAAGCTAAAATCTTACGATCATATACTGATAGATAAATCTACTGAAAAGATTATTAAGACTGTTAAAAGTACGGGTGCAGTTGTTTCTGGTCCTATTCCCTTACCAACCCGTAGAACAGTATTTACTGTTTTGAGATCTCCTCACGTAGATAAAAAATCGCGTGAACAATTTGAGATTAGAGCACACAAAAGAATTATTGATATTCATAACTCGAATAACAAAACCGTCGATTCTCTTAGTAAACTTGATATACCGGCGGGTGTAGATATTGAGATTAAGTTATAAGGATTTTTAAAATGCCCGGATTGTTAGGAAAAAAACTTGGAATGACTTCGGTATTTTTGCCGGATGGAAAGTCTGTTCCGGTAACAGTAATTGAAGCTGGACCCTGTCCTGTTTACGCTATAAGAACAAGGGATAAGGATGGTTACACGGCTATTCAGCTTGGCTTTGGTGAGAAGAAAGAAAAGAGAACTGCTAAAGCTCAATTGGCTGTTTTCTCAAAAAATGGTTTAAAACCACCGCGGTTATTGAGAGAATTTAAGAATTTTAATGGTGATGATTACAAGATTGGTGATTCTATTAATGTTGAGATTTTTCAAGAGGGAGATAGTGTTAAGGTTTCCGGTATGAGTAAAGGTAAAGGATTTCAGGGTGTTATGCGTCGACACGGTTTTAGAGGTGTAGGTGGTACAACTCACGGTCAAAGCGATAGATTAAGAGCACCGGGTTCCATTGGTTCAAGTTCCGATCCTTCAAAAGTATTTAAAGGTACAAAAATGGCAGGAAGAACCGGTTATCAACGTGTTACCAGCGGTAAATTAAAAGTTGTAAAGATTATACCGGAAAAGAATATAATTATGGTAAAAGGTGCTGTTCCTGGCTCAATTAATTCATTCTTAGAAATTAATAAGTAGTGGTACTGAAATGAAAGTTGATGTTTATAAAATAGACGGTTCGAAATCAAGCAGCAAAGTTGAATTATCCGATGATATTTTCGGCATAGAACCTAATGATCATGTTATTTATTTAGCAGTGAAAGCTTTTTTAGCGAACCAAAGACAGGGTACACACAAGGCAAAAGAGAGAGCTGAAGTTAGGGGTGGAGGAAGAAAGCCTTGGAAACAAAAAGGAAGAGGCGGTGCAAGAGCCGGAACAACCAGATCACCTCTTTGGGTTGGCGGCGGTACCATTTTCGGACCAAGACCACGTAATTATCGACAAAAATTGAATAAAAAAGTTTTACAACTTGCAAGAAAATCAGCTCTGTCATACAAAGCAAAAGCAGATCAAATTATTGTTGTGGAAGATTTTGATTTTGATTCACCAAAAACAAAAGAATTGTTAAACATTTTATCTGCGTTAAAAATTAATGGAAAGAAAACTTTGCTATTAACTGCTGGCAATCGTCAAAAAGTTTATTTATCAGGTAGAAATTTACCAAAATTAAGCATTTTGGAAGCTTCAAATGCATCAACTTATGATTTAGTTAATAATCAATTGTTGTTGCTACAGAAAAGTGCGGTAGAAGAAATTCAAAATTCATTAAACTAATTATTGGCCTAGAAATGCGAAACGTTTTAATAAGACCATTGATAACCGAAAAAATGACTGAAATTTCAGAAAGGGAAACCAATAAATACGGTTTTGTAGTGGATTATAACGCTAATAAAATTGAAATAATTAAGGCAATCAAAGACAAATTTGATGTTGATGTTATTGATGTCAACACTATTAAGTATAAAGGGAAAACCAGAACACAATTTACTCGTAAAGGCAGATTTACCGGTAAAACCCCTAGATACAAAAAGGCAATTGTTAAATTGAAAGAAGGTCAATCAATAGATTTATTTGGCGAAGCTTAAGGAATTGGAGTTTTTTAAATGGCTATTAGAAAATTAAAACCAAATACACCCGGAACAAGATTTATGTCTTTCTCATCTTTTGAGAATGTTTCAAAAGATAAGCCTGAGAAAGCTTTGACTGCTCCGTTAAAAAAATCCGGTGGAAGAAATAACAAAGGTAGAATTACTTCGCGTCATATTGGCGGCGGACACAAAAGAAGATATCGTTTAATTGACTTCAAAAGAGACAAATACGATATACCGGCAAAAGTTTTTGCAATCGAATATGATCCAAATAGATCTGCTAGAATTGCTTTACTGCATTATGCTGATGGTGAAAAAAGATACATAATTGCCCCTAATGGTTTGAATGTAGGTGATACTGTTGTTGCTGGTTCTAAATCAGATATCAAAATTGGTAACGCACTTAAATTAAAAGATATTCCAGATGGAACAATCATCCATAACATAGAACTTAAACCTGGTAAAGGTGCTCAAATTGGACGGTCGGCTGGTACTGAAATTTCGCTGAATGCCAAAGAAGGTAAATATGCTAGATTAAAATTGCCCTCAGGTGAAATTAGAATGGTAAGTATTGAATGTATGGCTACTATTGGTACTGTAGGAAATTCGGTGCATGAAAATATTAGTTTAGGAAAAGCAGGTAGATCACGCTGGTTGGGTAAAAGACCAAAAGTCCGCGGTGTTGTAATGAACCCGGTAGATCACCCAATGGGTGGTGGTGAAGGCAGAACTTCCGGAGGCGGGCATCCGGTATCCCCATGGGGTCAGAAAGCAAAAGGATTGAAAACAAGAAAAAGAAAAAGTCCATCTAATAAATATATTGTTAAAAGAAGAAAAAGCTAGAGTTTAAGATATGCCAAGATCAGTTAAAAAAGGACCATTTATAAGTGTAAAACTTCTTAAAAAGGTTCAAGAATTAAACGAAAAGAATCAAAAAAAGATTATTAAAACATGGTCAAGATCAACTACCATTTCGCCTGAATTTGTAGGACATACAATCGCAGTTCATAATGGTAATAAAATGATTCCGGTCTATATTTCGGAAAACATGGTTGGTCATAAACTCGGTGAGTTTGCACCGACCAGAATATTTAGAGGTCATCCGGGAACTAAAGCTGAAAAGGCATCAAAAAAGTAAAGTTATTGAGGATATTTAATGGAAGCTAAAGCAACACATCGGTATATAAGTTCATCTCCTCGTAAAATGAGATTAGTTGTTGATCTTATTAGAGGTAAATCAGTTGAACAAGCTATTGAAATTTTGCATTTCAATCCTAAACATGCTTCTAAGGATGCTGAAAAGGTTTTAAGAAGTGCGGTTGCAAATCTTTATAATAAAAGTGAAGACGAGAAAGTTGATATAGCAAAACTTGTGGTTAAAGAGGCTTTTGTTAATCAAGGTCCAACTTTGAAACGAATGCTGCCGGCACCAATGGGCAGAGCTTATAGAATCAGAAAAAGATCAAACCACTTAACTGTGGTTGTTGGTACAAAAATTTAATACTCAGGAGGAATTTTTGGGTCAGAAAGTTAATCCAATAGGTTTTAGAGTCGGTATTATTCGCGGATGGGAATCAAACTGGTATGAAAACGGAAGTTACGCCGCGAAACTTGAAGAAGATCGTAAATTACGAAATTATGTTAAGAGCAGGTTAAAAAAAGCCGGTATTTCAAGAATCATTATTGACCGTACATCCAAGAATGTTATACTAACAATTCATACTTCAAGACCTGGTGTTGTAATTGGTAAAAGCGGTAAAGAAATTGCTCAACTTGAAGAAGAATTGAAAAAAGTTACCGATAAGGAAGTTAAAGTTCAGATAACCGAAATCAAAAGACCTGAGTTAGATGCACAACTTGTTGCCGATAATATTGCTCAACAATTGCAAGGCAGAATTTCCTTTAGACGTGCGATGAAGTCAGCAATAACTTCTGCTATGAGAATGGGAGCCGAAGGAATTAAAATAATGTGTTCAGGGCGTTTAGGAGGTGCCGAAATGGCACGTACCGAACAATATAAAGAAGGTAGAATTCCTTTGCATACATTAAGAGCAGATATTGATTATGCAACATCAACATCATTTACAATCTACGGTGCAATTGGTATTAAAGTTTGGATTTGCCGTGGTGAGATTTTAGGAAAACGTTTATCTGAATAAAGCTAATAGGAGTTTTTGCTCATGTTAATGCCAAAAAGAGTAAAATATAGAAAAGCACATAGAGGAAGAAGACGCGGAAAAGCTTACCGTGGCAGCCAGGTTAGTTTTGGTGATTTCGGATTGAAAGCTTTGGAAGCCGGTTGGATTACTAACCGTCAAATTGAAGCATGTCGTGTTGCCCTTACTCGTAAAATGAAAAGAGACGGTAAAGTTTGGATCAGAATATTTCCGGATAAACCTGTAACTAAGAAACCCCTTGAGACAAGAATGGGTAAAGGTAAAGGAGCCCCTGAGTTTTGGGTGGCTGTTATAAAACCCGGAAGAGTTATGTTTGAGGTTTCCGGTGTATCTAAAGAGATTGCAATGGAAGCATTAAAATTAGCTTCTCACAAATTGCCTATTAAAACTAAATCGGTTACAAGACCTGATTACGAACATTAAAAATTTTAAGGCAGAGAAATGAAGATTTACGAAATACGTGAAATGTCAACAGAAGAAATTCTTAGAAGAATTGTTGATGAAGAGAAAAATCTTGTTGATATGCGTTTTCAACATGAATTGAAACAATTGACTAATACCAGCAAATTAAAAGAAGTTCGACATGATATTGCCAAAATGAAAACTGTTCTTCGAGAAAGAGAATTGCAAGAACAAAAATTAGCAAAAGAAAATAAATAGGAGCTCTACGAATTAATGGAACAAGTTAGAGGAACAAGAAGATCGAAAATTGGTCAAGTAGTTTCTAACAAGATGGAGAAAAGTGCAGTTGTTGCTATTGAAAGAAGAATGGCACATCCTATCTATAGAAAATATTTTAAGAAAACTACAAAGATTTTTATCCATGACGAAAATAATCAATGTGGAATAGGGGATACTGTAAAAATTCAAGAATGCAGACCATACAGCAAAAATAAAAAGTGGCGTTTGGTTGAAATTGTGGAAAAAGCTAAGTAATAGCTTCTTTTAAGGAGTATATTAGAAATGATTCAAGAAGAAACAAATTTAGTGGTTGCAGATAATTCCGGTGCAAAGAAAGTTCGTTGTATCAGAGTTATTGGCGGAAGCAATCGAAGATATGCCAGCATTGGCGATTTAATTGTTGTTTCAGTTAAAGCTGCAATGCCAGGCGGCGGTGTAAAAAAAGGCGAGGTTTCGAGAGCTGTTATTGTGAGAACAAAAAAAGAAGTAAAACGTGATGATGGTTCTTATATTCGTTTTGATGAAAACGCTGCTGTTTTGTTAAATGCACAAAATGAACCACGCGGAACCCGTATTTTTGGACCGGTTGCTCGCGAACTTAGAGATAAAAAATTCATGAAAATTATTTCACTGGCTCCAGAAGTTTTATAAGTAATGGGATTAAAATGAAAATTCATAAAAATGATACTGTGTTAGTTGTTTCAGGAAACTACAAAGGTAAAACCGGTAAAGTTCTTAAAGTATACCCAAAAGAAAACCGTGTGATTATTGAAGGCGTGAATATTCGTAAAAGACATTCTAAACCCACTCAATCAAATCCTCAAGGGGGTATTGTCGAAAAAGAAGCGCCCATAAATGTTTCAAACGTTTTGCTTGTAGACCCAAAATCTGGTGAAGCAACTCGTGTTGGTAAAAAAATAATTATCGATGATAAAACCGGTAAGAAAAGATCGGTTAGATACAGTAAAGTAAGCGGCGAAATGCTGTCATAATTATACTAGGAGTTTTAGATTAAAATGGCGAAGCAAACAAAAAAAGAAACTGAAAAAAAAGTAAAGAAAACTGAAGCGAAAGCACCCGAAGCAGCAGTTGAATCTTTTGAAAATATTAATTCAAGGTTAGCTTCTGTTTATAAAGACGAAATTATACCTAAACTTAAGGAAAAATTTAGGTACAAAAATATTATGCAAGTACCTAAACTGGAAAAAATAGTTGTCAATATGGGTGTAGGTGCTGCAGTGCAGGATTCAAAACTTCTTGATGAAGCGGTTAAAGAACTTGAATTAATTACCGGTCAAAAAGCATCTATAAGAGCTGCAAAAAAATCAATCTCTAACTTTAAACTTAGAGAGGGAATGAAAATTGGTGCGAAAGTAACGCTGCGTAAAGTTCGCATGTATGAATTTTTGGATAGACTTGTAAATGTTGCTCTGCCTCGTGTAAGAGACTTTAGAGGAATTTCGGACAAATCATTTGACGGACGCGGTAATTATACACTTGGTATACAGGAGCAAATAATTTTCCCGGAAATTAATGTTGATAAGATTAATAAAGTACTTGGTATGGATGTTACTTTTGTTACAAATGCAAAAACTGATGCCGAAGCGTTTGAATTACTTTCAGCCTTTGGAGTTCCGTTTAGAAAAAAAGAAGCAAACTAATTATAAATTAGGGTTAAAATGGCAAGAAAAAGTTTAATTGCGCGAGAAGAAAAAAGAAAAAAATTAGTAGAGAAGTATGCAAAACTTCGTAAAGAATTAAAAGAAGCCGGAGATTATGATGCATTACAACTGCTTCCTAAGAATTCATCTGCTATTCGTATGAGAAACAGATGTCAACTTACCGGAAGATCTCGCGGTTATTATAGAAAGTTTGGTATTTCAAGATTGGTGCTTCGTGAAATGGCATCTAAAGGTGAAATACCTGGCGTAAAAAAATCAAGTTGGTAACACAGAAGGAGAATCTTAAATGTCGGTGACTGATCCTATATCAGATTTTTTGACTAGAATTCGCAATGCTGTTAAAGCAAAAAAACGTTTTGTTGATATTCCTGCTTCTAACACTAAAATTCGTATAGCTGAATTGATGAAGGAAAACAAGTTTATTAGAGATTATAATGTAATTGAAGATAATAAACAAAATGTTCTTAGAGTTCATCTTCAATATATTAACGGTGTCCCATCTATTACCGGTTTGGAAAAAGTAAGTAAACCGGGTTTGAGAAGATACTGCGGAAAAGATGATGTACCTAGAGTTTTAAATGGTCTTGGTATTGCTGTAATTTCAACTTCAAAAGGAATTGTCTCCGATAAACAAGCTAGAAGAGATGCTGTTGGCGGTGAAGTTCTAGCTCACATTTGGTAAATTTTGTAAAGAGGAAAGTAAATTGTCTAGAGTAGGTAAACAACCAATTAATATTAAAGACGTTCAGGTTAGCCAATCGAACGGAAGCCTTATTATAAAAGGTAAACTTGGAGAGATGCAATTAGATGTTCATCCCAAAATGAAAATTGAAATCCAAGATCAAGAGCTTTCTGTATTGAGACCTGATGATTCTAAGGAAAGTAAATCCTTGCATGGACTTACAAGAGCACTAATTCAGAATATCGTAATAGGAGTTTCAGAAGGATATTCCAAAACACTTGATATAGTAGGTGTAGGTTATCGAGCAGAATTAAAAGGGAAGAATTTATTTATAAATATAGGTTATTCTCACCCTATATATTTTGTTCCGCCTGATACTATAACACTTGAAGTACCAACACCAACTCAAATCAAAATTAGTGGTTTTGATAAAGAATTAGTCGGTTTAGTTGCTGCAAAAATCAGATCCTTTAGAAAACCGGAACCCTATAAAGGAAAAGGTATAAAATACTCTGACGAAACAATTATCAGAAAAGCCGGTAAGACTGCTGGTTAATGGGAGATTAGTTAAACCATGTTAAGAAAAACAGAATTACAAAAAGCTAAAAAGAAAATTAGAGTTAGGCAGAAAATTTGGGGAACTGCCGAAAGACCAAGAATGAATGTATTCAGAAGTCTCAACCAAATTTATGTGCAATTTATTGACGATAATGCCGGCAAAACAATATTCTCTGTTTCTTCTTTATCAAAAGAAATTGCAGAAGAAATTAAAAATGCAAAATCAAAAACAGAAGAAAGTAAAGTAGTTGGAACATTAGCCGCAAAAAAAGCAATAGAAGCAGGAATAAAAACAGCACTGTTTGATAGAAATATTTATAGATACCATGGACGAGTAAAAGCACTTGCCGATGGTGCCCGCGAGGGCGGATTGAAAATTTAATTCATTGCCGGGTCGTCTAACGGTAGGACTACGCCCTTTGGAGGCGTCTGTAGAGGTTCGAATCCTCTCCCGGCAGCCAGGCTATTTAGAAATTTTAGACGAATCGAAAATTTATTGTAAGCAAGGAGCTAGAAATTGAGGTACAAAAAAGTATCCGGAATCGAAAATCTTAAAGAAAAAGTTGTTCACATTAATCGTGTTGCTAAAGTTGTAAAAGGTGGTAGAAGATTCAGCTTTAATGCGATTGTTGTCGTTGGTGACGGTAATGGTCACGTTGGTGTCGGCTTAGGAAAAGCAAATGAAGTTACCGATGCAATTTCAAAAGGTATTGATGATGCAAAGAAAAATGTATATAAAGTTCCTGTTGTAAAAGGTACAATTCCGCATCCAATACTCGGAAAATTTGGCGCTGGTAAGGTTTTATTGAAACCGGCTTCACCCGGTACGGGACTTATTGCCGGCGGCGGTGTGCGAGCAGTTCTTGAATCTGCTGGTATTCAAGATGTTCTAACAAAGTCACTTGGTTCTTCTAATCCGCATAATCAAGTTAAAGCAACTTTAAATGGTTTACTCAGTCTTATAGATGCGGCAAGTATGGCTCGTCGACGTGGTATGGAAATTCATCAACTTTTCAACGCTTAATTGTTGAGGCAGTATAATGGCAAAAACAAAAAAAATAAAAGTTATTCAGACTAAAAGTGTAATTGATAGACCCAAAGACCAAAAACTAACTATCGAAGCTTTGGGGTTAGGAAGACCGAATTATTTTAAACTTCATAACGATACTCCTCAAATTAGAGGTATGATTAAAAAAGTAGCACACTTAGTTGATGTTGTTGAAATTGAAGAATAAGAGGAATAAATGGATATCTTAAGTAATCTTAAATATGCCGATGGATCAAAGAAAAAAAGAAAACGAGTCGGACGCGGTGAAGGCTCCGGTTATGGAGGTACTTCTACCCGCGGTATGAACGGACAGAAATCTAGATCTGGTGCTAAATATAGAGCATGGTTTGAAGGCGGTCAAATGCCTCTTCAAAGAAGAGTTCCTAAAAGAGGTTTTAAAAATCGTTTTAGAATAGAATATCAGGCTGTAAACGTAAGTTCTCTTCAAAAATTGGCTGATGATAATAAGTTAGAAAATAATAAAGTTGATGCCGTGGCTCTTTATAAAGCCGGTGTTATAAATAAAGTGGGTCCTTATAAAATATTAGGTCAAGGCGAACTTACCGCTAAATTAGATGTTGAAGCAAATGCTTTCAGTGCATCTGCAAAAGAAAAAATTGAATCTGCTGGTGGAACTATTAAAGAGACTAAAGTTTAATGGGAAAATTACAAGATACGTTCCGTAATATTTTTAAAATTCATGAGCTAAGACAAAGAATTCTTTATACCTTAGCTCTTTTAGTGATTGTAAGAATTGGTGCTCATATCACTTTACCTGGTGTTGATGCCCGTGTTCTTTCTGAAGCTATGGCAAATCAAACATCCGATAATCTTTTCGGACTATATGATTTGTTTGTAGGCGGTGCTTTCTCTAATGCTGCTGTCTTTGCACTTGGTATTATGCCGTATATTAGTGCATCTATTATTATTCAGTTGCTTGGTGCCGTTGTACCGTATTTCCAAAAACTTCAGCGAGAAGGGGAAGAAGGTAGAAAGAAAATTACACAGCTTACGAGGTATGGTACCGTTTTTATCTCAACGTTGCAGGCATGGAGTGTAACAATTTATTTGTCAAGTATGACTGCAAACGGTGTCCCGATAATCTCGCCGGAGGTTTCCGGTTTTGGATTTACGTTTACCGCTGTGGTATTTCTTGTTGCCGGTACAGTATTTATGATGTGGATGGGTGAACAAATTACAGAGAAGGGAATTGGTAACGGTATTTCATTGATCATTTTTATTGGTATTATCAATAGACTTCCTTTTGCAATGATGGACGAATATAGATTAATTGCAGCCGGAACTAGAAACATTGTTATTGAAATTGTAGTCCTCATCTTCATGGTTGCTATAATTGCTGGAATAGTTCTTGTAACACAAGGTACAAGAAGAATCCCTGTACAATACGCAAAGAGAGTTGTCGGTAGAAAAATTTATGGTGGTGTAACTCAATATATTCCGCTTCGTGTCAATACAGCAGGTGTTATGCCTATTATCTTTGCACAGTCTATTATGTTTATACCAAATACGGTATTGGCATTTTTCCCTGATAATGAATTTATGCAGTCGTTGGCAAGTTATTTTGTTTACACATCGTTCACGTATTCATTCATATACGCTTTGATGATTGTGTTCTTTACTTATTTCTATACTGCCATTGCATTTAATCCGCAAGACGTAGCAGAAAATATGAAAAAACAAGGTGGCTTTGTTCCGGGTATTCGACCGGGGAAACAAACTGCTGAATTTATAGATAATATTTTAACAAAGATTACATTGCCGGGTTCAGTATTCTTAGCAATTGTTGCAATACTTCCCGCATTTGTAAATCGTTTTGGTGTTTCAGGAAGCTTTTCACAATTTTTCGGTGGCACAAGTTTGCTAATTATGGTAGGTGTTGCTCTTGATACACTAAATCAAATTGAATCGCATTTGTTGATGCGACACTACGATGGTTTTATGAAATCAGGTAAACTTAGAGGTCGTAGAGGTTAGGTTTTGTTGTGATTCTTATTAAAACGAAAAAGGAAATCGATTACATTAGAGAAAGTTGTAAGATTGTTGCTGAAACTTTACAATTAGTTAAAAGATACGCTGAAGAAGGAAAAACAACATTAGAATTAGATCAGATTGCTGAAGATTATATAAGAAGTAATAACGCTGTTCCGGCTTTCAAAGGTTATTCACAATCAGGTTCCTTTGATTTTCCCGGGTCTATTTGTTCTTCAATTGATGACGAAGTTGTTCACGGTATTCCTGGTGAAAGAGTTCTTCAAAATGGTGAAATTCTCTCTGTTGATGTCGGAGTTGAAAAAAATGGTTACTTTGGCGATGCAGCTATTTCAATTGCCATTGGTGAACTTGATGAAGATAAAAAGAGATTGATGGAAGTTACCGAAAAATCTCTTTATCTGGGGATAGAACAAACTGTTGCCGGTAATAGAATCGGTGATATCGGGTATGCAATTCAACATTATGTTGAGAAGGCAGGATTTTCCGTTGTAAGAGATCTTTGCGGACATGGTATGGGAAAGTATTTGCATGAAGAACCTCAAATCCCAAATTATGGTAAACCCGGTACTGGTCCCGTAATAAAAAACGGAATGACCTTTGCAATTGAGCCGATGATTAATTTAGGTAAATATAATGTTCATGTTGCTGATGATGGCTGGACGGTATTAACAAGCGACGGTAAAGCATCCTGTCATTTTGAACATTCGGTTGCAATAGTTGACGGAAAGGCAGAAATTTTATCAAAAATATAAATAGATGGTATGGCTAAACAAGGTCCAATAAAAGTAGACGGAGTTGTAACTGATACGCTGCCAAATGCTAATTTTAAAGTGAAACTTGATAACGGTCATGAAATTTTAGCCCATATATCGGGTAAAATGAGAATGCACTTTATTAAAATTTTAGTTGGTGACAAAGTTGCTGTTGAAATGTCTCCATACGATTTAAATAAAGGCAGAATTACTTATAGATATAAATAGTTTTATTCGGAGATAAAATGAAAGTTCGTGCTTCAGTTAGAAAAATTTGTGAACATTGTAAAGTAATTAAAAGAAAAGGCGTTGTTAGAGTTATTTGTAAAAATCCAAAACACAAACAACGTCAAGGTTAATAAATAAGGAGGTCTTAGTTTGGCTCGTATTGCAGGTGTTGACTTACCAAAAAATAAGAAAGCTTATGTAGGGTTAACCTATATTTATGGAATTGGACAAACTACTGCTTTAGAAATTTTAGAAAAAGCTCAAGTTGATCCTAACATGAAGATTTCGGAATTGAATGAAAGTGATGTTGCAAAAATTCGTTCAATAATGACTGCGGAAATAAAAGTAGAAGGTGCTCTGCGCAGTGAGGTTCAACAAAATATTAAGAGATTAATGGATATAGGTTGTTACCGAGGTCTAAGACACAGAAGAGGACTTCCTGTAAGAGGTCAAAGAACCCGAACTAACTCTAGAACCCGAAAAGGTAAACGTAGAACTGTTGCAGGAAAGAAAAAAGCACCTACTAAGAAGTAATTTAATAACGGAGGAATTTAGTTTTGGCTAAAGTTCAAAGAAAAACAAAAAAGAAAGTTCATGTAGACGTGGTTGGAGTGGCTCATATTAAAGCTTCTTTCAATAACGTAATTGTTACATTAACCGATATATACGGTAACACGATTTCGTGGTCATCTGCCGGTAAAAACGGTTTTAAAGGTTCGCGAAAGAATACACCGTATGCTGCGCAAACTACGGCTGAAGCGGCTGCTAAAGAAGCATACGATCTGGGGCTGAGAAGAATTGATGTTTTTGTTAAAGGACCAGGTTCCGGTAGAGAAGCTGCTATTAGAGCACTCAATACTGCCGGTTTGCAAATCCTTTCGATTAAAGATATTACACCTATACCGCATAACGGTTGTAGACCACCAAAACGTAGAAGAGTTTAACGAGGAGAAAAAAAGTTAATGGGCAGATATACAGGACCAAGCTGCAAATTGTGCAGAAGAGAACGTCAGAAATTATTTCTAAAAGGATCGAAATGTCATTCTGAAAAGTGTGAAATTGAAAAGAAAAATTTCCCTCCCGGAGAACACGGTTTAAGTCGTCGTGGAAAATTCTCTGAATACGGAGTACAGTTAAGAGAAAAACAAAAAATCAAAAGAATTTACGGTTTACTTGAAACTCAATTTAGAAATTATTTCGAAAAAGCTAATCGTCAAAAAGGTGTTACAGGTGAAAACTTAGTCCAACTACTTGAAAGAAGATTGGATAACATTGTTTTTAGATTAGGATTTGCTCCCTCTAGAAAAGCAGCTAGACAAATGGTTAAGCACAGACATTTCGATGTCAACGGGCATGTGGTTGATATTCCTTCTTACGCATTATCACCTGGTGACGTTATTACTGTTCGTGACAAAAGTAAAAAATTAGATATAATTCATAATTCTTTACGTAAAACTAAAGATAATATGTACAATTGGTTAACAATTGATAAAGCGGGATTATCAGGAACTTTTATACAAATTCCTACCCGTGAAGAGATACCTCTTAATGCTAATGAACAGTTAGTTGTTGAGTTGTACTCTAAGTAATTTACAAATTTTGAATTAAATTAGAAGAGGAGCTAAATGAGCTATCCTTTTATAAAGTTGCCCGACGGATTAGTAATTGACGAAAAATCATCAAATGAAAGCTATGGTAAATTCATTATGCAACCCCTCGAAAGAGGTTATGGTGTTACTTTAGGAAATTCGCTTCGAAGAGTTCTTTTATCTTCATTAACCGGTGCGGCTATTAATGCTGTGAAAATTGAAGGTGTTTTACATGAATTCACTTCAATACCCGGTATTGTTGAAGATGTTACAGAGATCGTACTTAATTTAAAACAAGTACGAATGAAAATTATCAATAAGAAGGCGAATAAGATCGAACTATCATTAAAAGGACCGGGTGTACTTACTGCAAATGATTTACAAGATGCTTCTGCCGATATTGAAATTCTTAATCCTGATCTTCACATTGCAACGCTAAATAAAGACGCTAACTTAATAATGGAATTACGCTTTGCTACCGGTAAAGGATATATACCAAGCAACGAACAAAAAATTCAGGATCAAACTATTGGGCTAATTCCTATTGATTCTATTTTTACTCCAATTAGAAATGTTCGCTACGATGTTGAAAATGTACGTATCGGTGAAAGTAATGATTTCGAAAAATTAACTATAGAAGTTACAACCGACGGTTCTATTACACCCGAGGATGCATTATCAAGTGCAGCAAGTATTTTGCGTGACCATGTTAGTCTTTTCATCAACTTCGATGTTGAACAAGTTGAAGATAAAGTGGAAAGTGAGAAAGATGCCGAAGCTGAAAGAATTAAAAAAATTCTGCTGACTAATGTTGATGACCTGGAATTAAGTGTTCGTTCGCATAATTGTTTGAAAGCTGCCAACATTAAAATTCTTGCAGACCTCGTGCGCAGAGACGAAAGTGAAATGCTTAAATTCAAAAACTTCGGAAGAAAATCACTTGCTGAATTGATTGAAATTGTTGAAAATTTTGGTCTTGAATTCGGCATGGACGTCGATAAATTTATTCGTGAAAAAACTGAAACAAACTAATAAATCCCGTAAGGTTTAATAATGAGACATAGAGTTAAAGGTAGAAAATTAGGTAGAACAGCCAGCCACAGATTAGCTACATTAAATGCATTGGCTACTCAGCTTTTGAGACATAAAAAAATTAAGACAACTCTTGCTAAGGCTAAAGAAACCAAAAGATTTGTTGAACCATTGATTACAAAAGCAAAGAAAAATGATCTAAGTGCAAGACGATATGTTGCTCGATTTGTTAAAGATAAAGAAGTGCTGAAAGAATTATTCTCGGAAATTGTAGAAAAAATCGGTGATCGTCCCGGTGGTTATACAAGAGTTGTGAAGCTTGGATATAGAGCCGGTGATGCTGCCGAATTAGCAATTATTGAACTTGTTGACTATAATGAAATTGCAGCTCCCAAAAAGAAAGAAACTAAAGAATCAAAAACTGCCGAAGAGGCAAAGGCAAAGAAATCTAAAAAAGCTCCGAAGAAAGAAGAAGCCGAGGAAGCAGAAGTTATAGAAGACAATAAAGAAGAAAAAGCAGAAAAGGAAACAACCAAACGTAAAACATCTTCTAAAAAGAAATCGGAAGAATCAAAAAAAGAAGTAAAGGAAGAAGTAAAATCTGAAACTGCTGAAGAAAAAACCGATTCCGAAACTGATGAAAGTGCTGCCGAAGAAAAAGAAGATAAATAGATTGTTCATAAATTGATTTTAAAGCAAAAAGAGTAACCAAGCGGTTGCTCTTTTTTTTATCTATGAAAAATATTTCATTCATAAAATCTGTTGCAAAAGTAAATCAACTTCCGAAGTTGATCTTACCAGAAATTGTTTTAGCAGGCAGATCAAATGTTGGTAAATCTTCGTTTATAAATAATATCTTCGGTAGAAAAAATATTGCAAAGATAAGTTCATCACCCGGGAAAACAAAAACAATAAACTACTACATTGTTGATGAGAAATTTTATGTTGTAGACCTGCCGGGTTTTGGATATGCAAAAGTTTCTAGAACGGAAAGGGAAAAATGGCAGAAGCTGATTGGTGAATACCTGCAAGCTTCAAGACAAATAGTTACTGTGTTTCATCTTATTGATGCACGTCATCATCCTACCGAACTTGACATCGTATTAAATGATTTTTTAAGCTCACTCGATATTCCTTTTACAATTATTCTAAACAAAGTTGATAAACTTAAGCAAGGCGAAATAGCAAAACGTAAAAGTGAAATTTTAGAATACTTCCCGGAAGTATCGTTTGGGGATAATTTACTGCTCCACTCTGCAGTGAAAGGAACTGGGAAAAAAGAGATTGTAAACAGACTTCGTAAGCTCTTCTATTGATGACATTTAACTGAACTTTTGTTATAATACATCGCCTTTTTCAACTAATTATTGCAAAAAAATTTTATGGGAATAAGTATTCGTAATAGAAAGCGTATCTTGATATTTTCACTTATTCCTGTATTGATTACAATTCTGTTTCTTGCAGATGATCTCGTCCTAAAAATTATAACCGCCGCTATACTCGTACTTTATGTTGGATTCATAATCTTCTTACGCGATTCGGTAAGAGAAGAATCTTTTAGTAATACTGTTGAAGATTCATTATCCGATGAAGTTGAGATACAAACACCTTCCGTAAAATCAAAATCCGTTTTTGAAGTTGATGACGGAGAAGATTTTAAAATTGTTTCCCCTACAAAAAAAATTGAAGTTATAACTAGCGAAAACTATGTGCCTAGCGATAATGTCTCTAAGAATAGAGACTTTTTTAAACCGCAAGACCTGAAACAAAATTTTGAATTTATTGCTACAGAAGAACTTCCTGAAAACGTATCTCATGATGAACAGTTTGCTTTTGTCCTCGAAAAGATTTTAAATGTCGTAAAAGAAGCATTTATGGCTCATACTTCAATTTTCTTCTGGTATAATAAAAATAAAGAAAGGTTGACACTCGAGAAATTCGTTTCTAGTTCCGGTGAGTTTATTACGGAACAAAAATTTGATATTGAAGACGACATATTAAGTAAGATTGTTAAAAAAGAAGAACCGGAACTACTAACTGATATTTCATCTACTGCAGAAAAAGATGTTATTCGCTATTATAATTCTAAGCAGGGTATAAAAAGTTTTGTTGGTGTTCCCTTATTCTATGGCAAATCACTTGCCGGTGTGCTTGCATTAGACTCTAAGGTAAATGATGCATTCGGGATAGAAACTATTTATTCTTTGGGAAGATTTGTAAGAGTTCTATCAATAATAATTTCGTTGTTCGAAGAAAAATTTTCCGAATCGCAAGCCGAACAAAGATTAAAATCTTTATTGGGTGTATTAAATATTGATAGACGGTTCAGCAACGAGAAAGAACTTTTTGATATGTTGGAATCTGCAGTTGCAGAATTAATTCCTTGGAGTGCTTTTACTTTTGTTTACTTCGACCCTGCCGATCAAAAATTCAGAACATCAAAAATTATTAATAGAACTACACTTAAATATATAGGTGAAAATCTTGAAGTTGAATTAGGTGGAACAATTGTAGGAAAAGCCATACTGAGCGGGATGCCGATTAAGATCGATGATACTTCTTCCGGTGAGTATTTCAGATTTACAAAAAGTGAAGACATAAGTTTTGACGGTTCTTTTCTCGCTATTCCTTTAGTTTACGATGATCAGAATTACGGTGTACTATGTTTTGAAACGCTGAAGAAAAATTTATATACAACTGAAGATGTTCAATTCATGAAACAATCGACAAAGATATTTTCATTTATGGTGCATTCTTATTCTACACAGAAAATATTGAAATCTCTTTTATCGGTTGATATTGAAACAAGGGCTTTAAATAGCACTGCATTTATTTCTCAACTTAGAAATGATTTATTTAAAGCGAATGAATTAAATGCCGAAGGTGCAATTGCTTTAATTAAAATTGACGATTTCATTGAAGAGGATTCTTTGTTTGAAGGAAATCCTTTCCCGAAAGTTCTAAAATCCATTGCTAATACAATACGCGAGGAAATTACTCCTTTGAATTTATTCGGGCGTTTGGATGAACGAGTATTTGCTGTTTACTTTTTTAATGCAACTACTAAAGATGTTTTTTTATGGTCCGAAAAGTTACGAATAAAAATTGCTCGTAAACCGATTGCAGTTGTAACAAAACAAACAACATTTACTGTATCGATTGGTGTTGCATCGGCGTCACATAAAACCGATGTTGAACTTGTATTAAGTGATGCCAACTTAGCCTTAAATAAAGCCCTTGAAAAAGGGGGAAATTCAGTAAAGAGTATAAATTAATTATGAATAATTTTTTTATAATAATTCTTGACGGTGTCGGTGTTGGTGAATTGCCGGATGCCGGTAATTACGGCGACGAAGGAAGCAACACCATTGCCAATATTGCAAAGCATATTGGAGAGTTTAATCTCCCTAACCTTCAATCGCTCGGTTTAGGAAACATAATTGAAATTAGTGGTCTCCCCCCGTCAGTTAAACCTCTCGCTTCATACGGTAAAATGCAGGAAGTGTCTAAAGGAAAAGATTCCACAACGGGGCATTGGGAAATTGCCGGACTTAAACTTGATTTTGATTTTCCATATTATCCGAACGGATTCCCGGAAGATGTAGTTGAAAATTTTAAACAAGCAGCTAATGTAAGTGGAATTTTAGGCAATAAACCGGCATCGGGAACTGCAATTATTGATGAACTCGGTGTTGAACATGTAAAGACAGGTTACCCAATTGTTTATACTTCTGCGGATTCAGTTTTTCAAATTGCCGCTCATGAAGATGTTATTCCGGTTGAAAGACTATACGAAATTTGTCAAATTGCCCGCGATAAAGTTTTAGTAGGGCAACATACAGTAGGAAGAGTAATTGCCAGACCTTTTATCGGCGAACCGGGTAACTTCAATCGAACAACAAACAGGAAAGATTTTTCGCTTAATCCTCCCTCAGATACAATACTGAATTATCTTCAGCAGAATAACATACAAACAATTGCAATCGGGAAGATAAGTGATCTCTTTAATTACAACGGGATTGATGTAAATGAAAAAGCCAAAAGTAATTCCGAGGGCATGTCGAAACTTATTCATTATACAAGCGCCGTGAAGAATAGCTTTGTGTTTATAAACTTAGTCGATTTTGATGTATACTTTGGTCATCGAAATGATACGGTTGGATTTTATAACGCCCTTAGGGAATTCGATGATTGGCTTCCAAGTTTTCTTGAAAACCTGGACGAAACCGATGCATTAATTATAACGGCTGATCATGGTAATGATCCAACTACCCCAAGTACCGATCATAGTAGAGAATACGTACCTTTACTTTTCTATCGGAAAAACAAAGCCGGAAGAAATTTGGGAATTAGGAAAACATTTTCCGATGCGGCTCAAACCGTTGCTCATTTTTACAAAATCAATAATAATTTATCGGGCAGTAGTTTTCTAAATGAATGATTCTCTTTTGTTTCTCTTGGAAGGTTTCAAATTTGTGCCGGATAAAGAAGGCAACATTACAGGTCTGCAGGAAAAGATAAACTCATTGGTTAATAAAGGCATAGTTGAAGCAAGCGCAGAAAGTATTGATAATAAAAATAAAATTACCATAAGTAATAAAATTAATCTGCACTCATTTGTAAAAATAAAAGAAATGCAGTCCTTGCCCGATGCCGTTGTTCTTGATTTTCTTATTTCAAAAGGGGAATTAAAAAATTCAGATTTTGTTAAAAGAATTATTGTATGAGCAATAAGAAAAATGAATATATGATTGATACGGATGTTTTATTTCAGCATTTAACACATGAAAAAAATACAAAATCCGATTTAGAAAAAGTTATGGAATGTGGAATTTGTTTTACAACTGTTATAAATTCCGCTGAGTTATATTTTGCTTCTCGAAAAAAAGAAGAAAAAAAGTTAGTTGATGCACTAATGCGTTCGGTTAATGTTCTTGGTTTTCATTCTCGTTACAGTTTGTTGGTTAATGAGTTTATTGATAAAGTTGATTCTGTAAGAGACGCTTTATTTTGTGCAACGGCAAAAATCAGCAAGTTGCCGATTGTAACTTATAACAAGGAAAAATATTCTTTAACCGGAATTAAAATAATTGATCCAAATAATTTGTGAGGTGATTAGTGTTATTAGGTAAAGTTATAGGAACAGTTTGGTCAACTCGTAAAGATGAAAATTTAGTCGGCGCAAAATTTTTAATTGTCCGGGAATTAGATCTCGATTATAAACCACTCAAAAATTTTGTTGTTGCAGTTGATTCCGTTGGAGCCGGTGTTGGCGAAATTGTTCTTGCCGCACTGGGCAGTTCGGCAAGACAAACAAATATTACCAAAAACAAACCTGTCGATGCCGTAATAATGGCTATTGTTGATAAATTAGATGTTAGCGTTAAAGATAATCTTCAAGAAACTTTAAAGAATTAATTTAATGATACTTGGTAAAGTTATAGGAACTATCTGGGCTACTCGAAAGTATGATTCGGTGAAGAATTATAAAATGCAATTTGTTCAACCGATAAATTCTAAAAAAGAAAATATTGGCAGACCAATAGTTGCATTAGATACAATTGGTGCAGGTCCCGGTGAAATTGTTTTTTATATAACCGCAAGCGAAGCGGTAATTCCGCTTTCTGTTGATATGGCACCGGTTGATGCATCTATTGTTGGTATTGTTGATTCAATTAATTCGGAAATCAATTAGGAGTTTTCATTTGAAGATCACTAAGCAATTTACAAATCGTGAAAGCCAATCCTTAGATAAATATTTGCAGGAAATCGGTAAAGTAGATTTACTAACAGCCGACGAAGAAATTGAACTTGCTAAAAAAATCAAGAAGGGTGATCAAAAAGCTTT